>JAIPCU010000098.1 GCA_021738045.1 Candidatus Methylopumilus sp.
TAAGGCATGCCCCATTTTTTCGATGTTTTTAACCGAACCGCCGCCGCCCGTACCATCGATCAAACGCACCAGGGGCAGGCGTAAATCACAGGCCATTTGTTCAGCAAAAATCATTTTGTCGCCAACAGCACCGTCATTGGCGCCACCACGCACAGTGAAGTCATCGCCCACCAACACGATCGGCCGTTGGTTGATTTGCGCCCGACCGATGATGACGTTCGAGGGCATCACGGTGACTAACTTTCCCTCGGCGTCGTAGGTTGCGGTACCGGCCAGCCCACCCACCTCACGAAAGGTCTGCGGATCCACTAATTGATCAATGCGTTCGCGTACCGTTAACTTGCCGTTGTCGTGCTGCCGCTTAACCTTCTCTTCCCCACCCATCGTGAGTGAAAGTTTTTTTCTAAGCGCTAATTCTTCTAGTTCGGGGATCCAACTCATTGTTTTGCTCGGTCCTTGTGTGATGACACAGCCGCAAGCGCGGCATGTCTGCTCCTGTTGGCCTGTACGGCTCAATCAATATTGTTCTCGAGTTAACAAGATACCTCACTGACGGCTAACTTTGGTAGAAATTAGTGAGCAACGAATGAACTCTGCCAGCACTCAGAAGTCGTGCTGCCGGTGGAGCATAGGGCAATCCTTAATTAGCCGCGTTTTGACACGGCCGACCGCGCGCAAGCCATCTTAAGCGTTGCAGTGGCACAATAGCGTCTTTTGCCCGAGCCTTTGCCATGACCTCAGCCACCGCCCCCTCCAGTTCTATTGTTTCGCTCGATGCTGTCAGCCTGTCGCGTGCGATTCATCGCCGCGAGGTGTCTTGTGTCGAGGTGCTAGAAGCCTTCTTGGTGCAAATAGACCAACAAAATCCAACCGTCAACGCCATCGTGGCGATGCCTGACCCCGACGCCCTATTGACTCAGGCGCGCGAACGCGATGCACAGTTAGCTCGCAAGCAAAGCATGGGCGTGCTGCACGGGTTTCCGCAGGCGCCCAAAGACATCGCCCCTGTAGCAGGCATGGTCACCACCAACGGTTCACCAATTTTTAAAGGGCAAGTCACCACGACGGATTCGGCCGCCAATGCGCGCGTGCGTGCCGCCGGAGCGATTTTTGTCGGGCGTACCAATTCGCCAGAGTTTGGCTTGGGCGCACACACCTATAACCCTGTCTACGGCATCACCCGCAACGCGTTTGATCCCTCGCGCTGTGCGGGCGGTAGTAGCGGCGGTGCGGGCGTTGCCCTCGCCTTAAACATGCTGCCGGTTGCTGACGGCTCAGACATGATGGGATCGCTGCGTACACCAGCAGCGTTTAACAACGTGTTCGGCTTTCGAACCTCACCGGGCTGTGTGCCCCACGGCCCTGGTGAAGAAGTCTTTTTTCAGCAATTCAGCGTCACGGGCCCTATGGCTCGCAACATTCCTGACCTAGCCTTGCTACTGTCGGTGCAAGCTGGGTTTGACGCCCGTCTGCCACTATCGCGTCGGCAAGACGATGTCAAATTGTTTGAGCAACCGCTCGAGCGCGAACTGCGCGGCACCCGCATTGGCTTTCTAGGCGATTTAGGCGGGCATTTACCGATTGAAGCAGGACTCTTAGAGATCACCGAAACCGCACTCGAACACTTCAAGACCATCGGCTGTACGGTTGAGGCTGCACGACCGAACTTTGATCTTGAGCAACTCTGGAACGCGTGGCTCACGTTACGCAGTTTTACTTTTTCGGGGGGCAATGCCCACCACTATCACTCGGCCGGTTCGCGCGCCTTGCTCAAACCCGAGGCGGTGTGGGAAATCGAACGCGGCTTGGGTCTGTCAGGACCCGACGTGTTTGCTGCCGCAAAAGTGCGCACGGCCTGGTATCAAGAGCTACGACGCCTATTCGAAACGTTCGACTTTTTAGTCATGCCCGCTGCGCAGGTCAGCCCCTTTGCTGCAGAAGAGCACTGGCCTAAGCAAATCGCCGGAACAAACATGGACACCTACCACCGCTGGATGCAATCAGTCATCCCAGCCACGATGGCGGGCCTGCCAACTCTGGCGGCACCAGCGGGCTTTACGAGCCGCGGGCTGCCCGTTGGGCTACAGATTATCGGCCCAGTGCAAACCGACATGAGCGTGCTACAAGTTGGGCACGCCTACGATTTAGCCAGCGGTTACTCTAAAATTCGTAGCAAGTTATTGTCATAATCGTACGCATGAGCGATCGATCAACATCACATGACACCAGGCCATTCACTCGCCCTTTGCCTCATGCTCACATGACCCAAAGTCACTCACCTACCGTTAGCGACAGAATCACGTGAAGCTGCGCGAGTTGCTTTGCGCTTGCCTACTGCTGCTGTGCCTAAACAGTCGGGCGCAAACCGTTGTTGAAAGCATGGAACTGTTTGACGAGGGCAAAACCTCAGAGGCCGTCACACAACTCAACAAGCTTGGACAAAGCGGCAACGCAGAGGCACAAAACATGCTGGGGGTGTTGTACGACAACGGCCAGGGCGTTGTGCAAGACTACAAGCTCGCGCGGGTCTGGTTTGAAAGGGCTGCAGCGCAAGGTCACGCGAGTGCGCAATATCATTTGGGCTTTATGTATGAAGCTGGTCGGGGCGTGGCACGCAGCGACAAACAAGCCTTGCACTGGTATGGGTTGGCAGCTGCTGCTGCAAATCCGAATGCGCAGTATCGCCTGGCGATGATGAATCTGAATGGTTTTGGTGTGAAGCCTAATCCTGTCGAAGCGCGCAAGTGGTTTGCGCGGGCGGCCGCTCAGGGTGATCCGCATGCGCAACGTCAACTCGGCACCTTATATGCAAAAGGCTTGGGCGTTGCGCAAAACAAAATATTGGCCTACATGTGGCTGGATATCGCACGCGGTCTGGGCGAACAGAGTGCTATCCGTACACTTGTCGAACTATCTGAAACAATGTCAAAAGAAGCGGTAACCCGCGCACGAGAGCTTGCCACAAGGTGTATTGCCAAAAGTTACCAAGACTGCGACGCCGCAACATGAATCATCAAGAGGTCATCTAATGCATACTTCTACCAAGATCGCGCTCGTCACCGGTGCTGCAAAGCGCTTAGGGCGCTCAATCGCTCTACGTTTAGCGCAAGACGGCTGGGATATCGGTGTGCACTATGGCCAATCAGCCGCTGAGGCGCAAGAGACTGTGCTGGCAGTGCAGGGTTTAGGACGACGTGCTGTTGCACTACAGGCAGACTTTGCTCAACAAACCCAAGTCGATTCGTTAATTGAGCAGTGCACAAGTGCGCTTGGCCTGCCCGATTGCATCATCAATAGTGCCTCGTTGTTTGCCTTTGACAACGCAGAAGATTTTAGTCCTGCGCAATTTGAAACTCACATGCAGATCAACGCGATTGCTCCGATTGCGCTGAGCCGCGATCTATATCGCGCACGCTTGAACGCAAAAGACATCTCTTCACGTGTGTTCTCACATCCTTCGGTGATCATTAATTTGCTGGATCAAAAACTCGCGAATCCTAATCCGGATTTTTTGTCCTACACCTTGTCAAAGTCAGCGCTATATCAAGCGACCACCTTGCTTGCACAAGCGTATGCGCCCGAACTCAGAGTGGTTGGGCTCGCGCCGGGGCTCACCTTAATCTCTGGGGATCAAACTCAAGAGGGTTTTGAACGCGCACATCAACAAACACCTTTGGGTAAATCTTCTACGCCCGAAGATATCGCCAATGCTGTGGTGTACTTAGTGTCGGCGCATGCCATCACAGGCACTACACTCTTTGTCGACGGCGGGCAGCATCTAAACCCGTCAAAGCGGGACGTCATGTTTCTGACTTGATTTGCCTTTTCGATTTTTCACTTTCAAAAACGTTTTCGGTACTCTAATGACTCTTGCCCTTCTTCAGCACCCTGACCTCTCGAATTGCCGTCGTTTGTTTCTCAAAGATTTTGAGATCAACATGAACATCGGTGTCCACGAGTTTGAAAAAAAGGGCGAGCAACGCGTCATCGTCAATGTGGATCTGTATGTACCCCTCACTGACAATACGCCAAGTCGTGATGATTTAAGCGAAGTGGTTGACTACGACTTCATGCGCCAAACGATTGCCGATATCATCGCGCCTGGCCATATTCAGCTTCAAGAGACGCTCTGCGACGAGATCATGAAACGTATGCTGGCGCACCCTTTAGTACGCGCCGCCCGCGTATCTACGGCAAAACCTGATGTCTATGCCGATTGCGCCGCAGTCGGCGTTGAATCATTTCAGTTAAAAAAATAACCTTAAATATCAATTATTTATGATTATTTTATTTAGTACATCAATTAAATATTATTTAGTACATCTAGGCAAGATCTTGAAATAATACTTCGCAATGAGCTTCTCAGTTGTTAGGGCTCAATCTGCATATGTACGATTTCAGGCAAATCGCCAGCCGTCAGTGTCCCTTGGCGTGCATTTGCTTGGACACCTGCGAATCTGGCAAAAATGGCCGTGCGCCGTTAATCACGTTAATCGGCGAATCAGCCAAAAAGGCCAATAAATTCTTAAGTGAAGTCTGGAAGAACTCTTCCATATTCTCTTTGGTCACAAAACCAATATGAGGCGTTGCCAGCACATTAGGCAAGCTTCGGTAAGGATGATCAATGGGCAAGGGTTCGACCTCGAACACATCGAGCCCAGCGCCACCGATACGCCGCTGTTCAAGCGCTTCGAGCAGTGCGCCTTCAGCGACGATTTGCGGGCGTGAAGTATTAATTAAAAAGGCGTCTTTTTTCATCAACGCTAAATCTGTGGCCGAGATCAAGCCCAGTGTGGCATCACTCAGTGGCATATGAATCGTGATCACATCGGATTGGCGAAACAGCGCCTCTTTGCTGACTGACTCAACTTGATAAACACTTGCGCGCTCGGGCGTCATGTTGCGGCTCCAGGCCACGACTTTCATCCCAAACAACTGACCGATTTGTGCCACAGGGATCCCCATGTTGCCCAAGCCAACAATCCCTAAGGTTTTACCAGCTAGCCCGCGGCCTAAGCTCACTTGCCAACCACCGGCGCGTAACGAGGCACTCTCTTGCGGAATCGAGCGAAACAATCCAAGAATTAATGCCCAGGTCACTTCAACCGTCGTTTGATGTTGCGCCTCAGTGGTGCTGACAACAATGCCAAGCTCATCGGCAGCACGCAAATCAATCGAACGTGCGTTACGCATACCGGTGGCGAGCAATAACTTTAATTTCGGCAAACGCGCGAGCACTTCGCGTGGAAACTCAGTACGCTCGCGAATTCGCATCACCACATCAAACTCAGCCAAGCGATCAACTAACTCATTTTGGTCATACACGTGATCACGAAAGCTAACGACCGCCAACCCAGGCACCACACCCCAATCGACAATCGTCTGCCCAATCCCTAAGTAATCATCCAAAATCGCTAAACGCATTTTCAACCTTTCATTTTTTTGCCAGTCGGCGCTCTCTTAGCCAAGCCATCGCTGAGCCGACGATACCTGTGTGCATCAAACACAGGCATGCGCCGTCCGATACTCAACTCGTTTAGAGCCCAGCAGCCTCGCGAATCCCTTTTGTGATGCCAGTCATATCAGCGCCGGGAGTCTCTTTAACGGCCTTGGCCCATAACGCGGCATTCGCTTCGCACAAAACAGTTTTGACCCCGGTCGACTCGATCAGTGACATCGCAATCCCGACGTCTTTGTTCATCAGTTGCATCGCAAAGCCGAAGTTCCAGGTCTTAGGCAACACAGCACGAGGCCAAGCCTGCGCAGTCATAAAACTGCCGCCACTCGAGGCATCAATCACTTGATGCATGATCGCAGGATCCAATCCAAACTTTTCACCTGCTGCAAAAATTTCAGACGTCGCCACCAAAATCGTTGCGCCCAATAAGTTATTCAGCGCTTTGACGGCATGACCTGAGCCAACTGGGCCCACATGTACAACTTTCGTTCCCATTCGATTGAGCAAAGGCAAAGCACGCGCAAAGTCTGCAGCCTCACCCCCGGCCATAATGGCAAGCTTGCCCGATTCGGCACCGCCGATCCCACCTGATACGGGCGCATCAATAAACGTAATGCCATGCTGTTTTGCGAGCTCAGCGTTCTCGATGGTGTTAGCTGGCGTCGACGAACTCATATCGATCACCAGTGCGCCAGGCTTTAAAGTGTTGAGTAGTTCATTGCGCAACACCTTGTCGACAATCGGGCTATCAGGCAACATCAAAATCACAATTTGGGCATCAGCCATCGCGCTGATACTAGCCACCGCCTTGCCGCCGGCCGAGGCTGCGGCCTGTTCACGACGCGCAACATCCAGATCGAAGACCTGGACGTCCGCAAAGCCCTTCAAATGAGCAACCATGCGGCTGCCCATCGCACCCAACCCTACAAAACCAACTTTCTGTGCTGCACCATTATTGTTTTGACTCATAGTCATCTCCTCATGTTTTTAATTGACTTATTTTTTACCTAACGTTTCATAGATACTGCCGTAATCTAACTTGCCGTGGCCCAATTTGCTGTGCATATCGTACAGGTTACGGGCCAAACCACCGAGGGGCACGCTACATTTGGTTGCCAACGAGTTTTCAACCGCAAGGCCCAAGTCTTTAAGCATTAAATCAACACCAAAGCCGCCCGCGTAACCGTTTGAAGCGGCCGACTCTGGCATCACGCCAGGGCAAGGGTTACATGAATTTAACACCCAGTTGTTGCCCGAACTCTTTGACATAATTTCTGACAGCACGGCAGGGTCAAGCCCATTTGCGACGCCCAAACGCAAGGCTTCGGCAGTGCCGATCATGGTGATGCCAAGCAACATATTGTTGCAAACCTTAACGGTTTGGCCACTGCCATGGGCGCCAGCGTGATACAGAGCCTTTCCCATATTTTGGAGGTACGGCTGCGCGGCCGCAAAACCCTGCTCAGTGCCACCGACCATAAAGGTCAGGGTGCCAGCCTTAGCGCCGAAGGGGCCGCCCGATACAGGCGCATCAATCATCTCTATGCCTTTTGCCGCAGCGGCGACACCAAGCTCTTTAGCCACTTGTGGTGCAATCGTTGACGAGTCGATCAGCAAGGTGCCCTTTTGTACAAGTGCCAAGACGCCTTGCTCACCCAGATATACGCTTTGCACGTGCTGGCTCGCGGGCAACATGCTGACCACGACTTTGGCGCCTTTGACAGCCTGCGCTAAGTCGATTCCTTTTGCACCACCGGCATCGACCAAACTGTCAACGTTAGCTTGTGCCAAGTCAAAACCAATGACTGAAAAGCCGCCACGTAGCAAATTAAGTGCCATGGGCATGCCCATGTTGCCTAGACCGATAAATACGACTTCTGGTGTCATGAGATTCTCCGAGAGATAAAGTGGATCATCTCTAATTATCACACCGCCCGCAAAAAACCGCTCCCCCAAAGCAAAAGGCTAGCTTCAATTAAGAAACTAGCCTTTTGAGATTACTGGTCGGGGCGGTGGGATTCGAACTCACGACCCTCTGCTCCCAAAGCAGATGCGCTACCAGGCTGCGCTACGCCCCGAAAGAACAGCAGTGTAACAGAATAATGCTAGACGTCCAATTCTGTGCACTGAGGTGCTGAATGCTGGTAAAGACCTTGCTAATCAGCAGTCAAACCTAACCAAAACGGCCTGTAATGTAGTCTTCGGTTTCTTTGCGATTGGGTTTGACGAAAATCTTGTCAGTCTGGCCGAATTCCATCAACTCGCCCAAATACATAAACGCGGTAAAGTCGGATACACGAGCAGCCTGCTGCATGTTGTGCGTCACAATCGCCACGGTGTAATCGGATTTCAACTCATGAAGCAATTCTTCAATTTTTCCAGTCGAAATTGGATCGAGTGCCGAAGTCGGTTCATCAAACAAGAGGATCGAAGGCTTGACCGCGACCGAACGGGCAATACAAAGTCTCTGCTGTTGACCACCAGAGAGGGACAGACCGCTTTGGTTCAACTTGTCCTTTGATTCGCCCCACAATGCAGCTTTGCTTAACGCCCACTCGACACGCGCGTCCATGTCGGCTTTGCTCAAGTTTTCATACAGACGCACACCAAACGCTACGTTGTCATAAATTGACATCGGAAAAGGCGTCGGCTTTTGAAACACCATGCCGATCCTAGCGCGCAACATGTTGAGATCCTGCTTTGGATCCAATATGTTTTCACCATAGAAGTTAACTTGTCCCTCGGCGCGCTGGCCAGGATACAAGCTATACATACGATTTAAAGCGCGTAACAGAGTCGATTTGCCGCAACCTGACGGACCGATAAAGGCTGTTACTTTACGCTCGGCGATATCCAAATCAATATTTTTTAGACCTTGGAACTTGCCGTAGAAAAAGTTTAAACCACGCACCTCGAGTGCATTTTTCAAAGAAGGTTCATTTGCTTGAGTATTCATAGCGATATCCAGGAAGTTAACCAGCTGTGCGTTCGCGGAACAAGACGCGCGCGATAATATTAAGCGCCAATACGGAGAGCGTAATCAGCAGAGCACCCGCCCAAGCGAGGCTCACCCAGTTGTCATAGGGGCTCATGGCAAACTGGAAGATCACCACAGGCAAGTTCGCCATCGGTGCATTCATGTTGGTAGAGAAAAACTGATTATTTAAGGCCGTAAATAGCAGTGGAGCGGTCTCACCACTGATCCGCGCAAGCGCAAGCAGAAGACCTGTCATGACGCCCGCACGCGCCGCACGCAGCGTCACATAATTCGTGACCTTCCAATGCGGTGCACCAAGAGCGAAAGCAGCCTCACGTAAGCTACCCGGTACAAGGCGCAACATATTCTCGGTGGTTTTGAGCACCACCGGGATGGCGATCAAAGCCAGTGCCAACGAACCTGCCCAGCCCGAAAAGTGTTTAACCTGCGCCACCAGCACTGCGTACACAAACAAGCCCAGAACGATGGAAGGCGCGGACAACATGATGTCAGTCACAAAACGCGTCACCGAGGCCAGTTTGTTGTCGTCACCAAACTCAGCTAAATAAACACCCGCAAAAATGCCGATAGGTGTACTAATCAAAACGCTGACACCCACCATCATCAAACTACCGACGATCGCATTGGCTAAACCACCACCCTCAGAACCAGGCGCAGGAGTAGACTCTGTGAAGATCGCTAGACTCAAGCCAGCAACACCATTCTTAAAAAGAATGATCAAAATCCACATTAAAACAAACAAGCCTAAAACCATCGCCAACATTGAGGCAAACAGGCCAAGCTTGTTGACCAACTTACGACGCCGATACAGATTGGTATTCATTAGGTCTTTACCCCTTGAGCTTTCTCAGCACGCATAATCATGATCTTTGCGATAGCGAGTACGACAAAGGTAATCACGAACAAGAGAAAACCGAGCGCGAACAATGTCGATAGGTGAAAATCGTCCGCTTCACCGAACTCATTGGCGAGAGTCGAAGCAATCGAAGTACCTGGTGCAAACAAAGATTCTCTGATGCGTTGAGAGTTACCGATCACAAATGTGACCGCCATCGTTTCGCCCAGTGCACGACCAAGGCCCAACATGATGCCGCCGATCACACCTTTTTGTGTGTAAGGCAACACGATATAACGCACAACCTCCCAAGTTGTACAGCCCAAGCCGTAGGCAGACTCGCGCAAAATCGGAGGCACAATTTCAAACACGTCGCGCATCACCGCGGCGATAAACGGCAACACCATAAAAGCCAGAATAATGCCTGCAGCTAAGAGACCGATACCATTCATGGCACCACCGAAAAGGGGGCCGATCAAAGGCATTTGACCAAGAGTAGACTGCAGGGCTGGCTGACCATAGTCGGCAAAAAGAGGCGCAAAAATAAACAGCCCGAACATGCCGTAAATAATAGAAGGCACCGCAGCAAGCAGCTCAATCGCCGTGCCTAGAGGACGGCGCAGCCAGAGCGGGCACATTTCCGTTAAAAATAGTGCGATACCGAAGGCCAACGGGACTGCGATTAAGAGCGCAATCACAGAGCTGATCAGCGTGCCGTAGATCGCGATCGCGGCACCGAAATTTTCGTTAATGATGTCCCACTCATTGGTCCAGATAAATTGGATACCGAACTTTTGAAAAGCGGGCCAGGCGCTAATCATCAGCGAAACCAAGATACCGGCGAGTGCGACTAACACTAGCACTGCAAACAACATCGTGACTTTGTGAAACAAAAAGTCTTGAATACGCTGTTTTTTAACCACCGCAACCATGCGCGGATCCATCATGCCACTCGTCGTTGGGGGCGTACCCATCTACTACTCCTTAGAACCGAATGTCCAGACCCCCCGGGTCTGGGCAAAATGATTTGACGCTCTACAAAACATCTCAATTTCGATCTTACTGACTACTACGTTTTAAAAACTAAGTTCGAAACTCTCAAAGCTTAGTTCTTGATCTGTGACCAAACTTTGCTAGCAATTGCCTTGGTCAAGGCATCAGGCAGTGGCACGTAATCCAAATCAAGCGCCAGTTGCTGACCATCTTTGAAGGCCCAAGTAAAGAACTTGATCACGTCTATAGAAGCCGCCTTGTCGGCTGGCTCTTTATACATCAAGACAAACGAGGCGCCGGTGATCGGCCAGGATGAAGCACCTTTTTGCTCAACCAACGAGATTCCCATGCCTGGAACGCTGAACCAGTCTGCACCAGCCGCTGCCGCAGCGAAAGACTTTTCGCTTGGGGCCA
>JAIPCU010000099.1 GCA_021738045.1 Candidatus Methylopumilus sp.
GGGAGTCCCTGGGTTTGTGACCTCAACGTGGGGGGTGATTTTAGTGCCAGCGGGCACTTCGCCTGAAATCATTCAGACCTTGAATAAAGCGATTAATCGCGTGATCGCAGTCCCTGCAAATTTTGCCCGTTTTATCGAACTCGGTTTTGAACCATTGACCAACTCGACACCTGCCTCGACCGCACAATTCATTGATGCGGAGACGCAGTATTGGGCGACCTTGATTAAAAAGTTAGGCATCACGGCTGAATAGCGCAAGACAAAGGTAAATCTCGTTAAGGGTATGCCAAGTCATTGGTGTCGCTTCCTAAGGGTATGCCTAGTGAACGATGTATCTCATCAGCGGCAGGATAAGTATGCCGAAGACGTTTATTGGAGAATATAGTGCAGACGACCGGACAGCAGTTAGTATCTTTTTTAGAAGCCAATCGAGTTGACAGAGTATTTTGTGTACCCGGTGAGAGCTTCTTGCCCTTGCTTGACGCCTTGGGCGCGAGCAAGATCGATACCATCACTGCGCGGCACGAGAGCTCGGCAGGCTTTATGGCAATGGCCGATGGTCGACTGACAGGTCGGCCCGGCGTGTTTATGGTGAGTCGCGGGCCCGGTGCGACCAACGCCTCGATTGCAGTGCATAGCGCGCAACAAGACGGTACGCCGTTAATCTTGATGATTGGTCAGGGCGAGCGCCAGCACGTGGGGCGAGATAGTTTTCAAGAAATCGATTACTCAAAAATGTTTGGCAGCATTGCAAAATGGGTTTACGAAATCAATGATCCGACGCGTGTGCCTGAAGTCATGGCGCGTGCTTTCTCGGTGGCGATGAGTGGTACACCAGGCCCCGTGGTGATTTCTTTGCCTGAAGATATTTTGCCGATCGAGCTACCCGATGTGAAGGCACGTGCCTCTGTGGTGGCGAGTAGTGCGCCAACGCCCAAGGCGATACAGCGTGTATTAGAACTGTTAGCAAAGGCCGAACGCCCTTTGCTCCTGGCGGGTGGCGAATTTGCAACCGATGAGCAACGTGCGGCGCTGCGCGCAGCCGCTGAAAAACACAATATTCCAGTTGTGATTGGCTTTCGTCGCCACGGCGTGTTTGCGTCTGATCATCCACTTTACGCCGGCGACATCGGAACGGGTACCTCTGCCACGCAAGTCAAAGCGTTTGAAAAAGCGGATTTGTTGTTAGCGATTGGCACGCGCCTGTCTGACTGGGGTACCCTGAATTACAGATTTCCAACGCCGCCTTGGCCAAATCAAACACTCGTTCATGCGTGCGCAGATGTCACGATGATCGGTAAGAACTTTCAGCCAGAAGTTGGAATGGTGTGTCACGGTGCAGAATTTATTCGTGAGTTCGCTTTGCAGGCTGTGGTGCCAGAGAAAAAAGATCGCAGCGCGTGGATTAATGAGTTGCATGGTTATGCGCAAACGCAGGCGGTTTGGAAAAATATCAAAGCGTCTGACGGCGTGGCCTTTGGTAATGTTGTGCGTGCCTTAGGTGAGCTGACCCCTGATGCCACAAGCATTGTCCCCGATGCAGGGATCTCTGCCGCGTTGGCTTATAAATTCTTTCCGTTTACAGGTAAACGCAAACTGTATTCGACGATGTCTGGTGTGATGGGTTATGGCGTGCCTGGCGCAGTGGCGATCGCCATGCGCGAGACTGACCGCACTGTGGTGTGTTTGGTGGGGGATGGTGGTTTTATGATGACAGGCAATGAACTTGCCGTCGCCGTAGAACGCAAGTTACCACTCAAGATCTTTTTGTCTAACAATCGTAGTTTAGGGACGATTCGTCTACATCAAGAGCGCATGTATCCGGGGCGTTCGCATGCTACCGATCTCAGTGGGCCAGACTTTTCAAAGTTAGCGCAAGCTTTTGGTTGCGCAACCTTGTTGATTGAAAAGGATGAAGATATCGAACCTATGATTCGAGCAGCGTTGGCCGCAACGGGCCCTGTCTTTGTTGAGGTGAACGCAAGCTTGTCGGCGATTTTGCCAAAAACTTGAGCTGAGTGTCGTAATCCTGTTCTAGATGGCTGCCAGACACTATTCAGCGAGCTCAATTGGGCTTGTTTATACATACTAACTCTCGCGTCAGACGAGAGTCACAATAAGATCTACAGGGGCGACACAATGGCGACGAAAGAAGTAGGTTCGGTCAATACAACACCAGACACTGAGTTTTCAGATGGGCTGATTGGGTTTTGTCGAACGTTGCGTGCGCAGCCGCTTGCCGCTGAGACAGTACGGCGCTCAACCGATGCGATCACTGATACCTTAGCTTGTATGGTGCTTGGGGTCGGTCAAGCGCTCGAACCTAAGTTGCGTCGTGCACTCGTTTCTAATCAGCCGCTTAAACAAATGCTGGCACAATTTGCACCCGCCGCCTTGCGGGTCAGTTCAACCGATGCACAAGGGTCTGCCGCGTTGTATCTTGGTACGCTAGCGCATGCTGCGGATTTTGATGACATCAGTCATCCAGCGTATTGCCATGCGACGGCGTTGCTGTTGCCGGCACTCTTGATTCGTGGTGCTGCCTTGGGTGTGAGTGGCGAAGACTTGATTCGCGCGCATGTGGTGGGTATCGAAACGCTTGGTCAACTTGGCCGTCGTTTAAACACCTCGCACTACGAGCGCGGTTGGCATACAACGGGTACCTTTGGTGCCATCGGTGCCACCGCCGCGTTGGCGTTTCTTGAAAAATTCACCGATGAGCAGATGCGTGGTGCCCTGGGTGTGAGTGCATCGCTTGCCAGTGGTGTGCGACAAAATTTTGGCACCATGACCAAACCGCTGCACGCTGGCCTGGCGGCACGCTCAGCGATCTTAGCGACTCGGTTAGCTGAACAGGATTTCACCTGTGCGCCTGATGCGATCGAAGGTAAATTTGGCTTTATGAAGGTGTTTGGTGGTGCGGCACCAGCGAGTTACGCCAAAGCTTGGGGGCAGCCGCTAGAAATTTTGACTGAGACCGGGATTGGCTTAAAAGCGTACCCTTGCTGCGCGGCCACGCATCCAGCGATTGATGCCACACGTGCCTTACGTGAAACACTCAGCGGCAGTTCTGTTGAAGATATCGAATCCATGCGGGTAGGGGCCTCACGCTTTGCCATGCAGCCCTTGATTTACGACATCCCGACTACAGGCTTGGAGGGTAAGTTCAGTATGCGCTACTGCATCGCGTCGGCGATGATTGATGGTGCGGTCAAGATCGGAACGTTCGAACCTGATCAAATCAAGCGCCCAGCGATCGAGCGCTTAATGACAAAAATTACGGTTGAAATTGACCCTCTTGTCGCAGATGATCACGAATTTGCTGCGATTGTTGATCTTAAATTGAAGTCTGGTCGTGAAGAATCCATACGCATCGATGTGGCCAGTGGTAAGCCGGGTAATTGGTTGAGTGAAACCCTGTTGAAAGAAAAATTCTTTGATTGCTTAGGTACCAATCGGCTCAATAGCCAAGCTGGGCAGGTACTGTATGAAACAGCGCAGCAGCTTGCGAGTCAAAGTTCGATTGAGTCGCTCTATCAATCCTTGCTGCAAACCTTGGGTGAAGGGACTGTCAGTTAGGCCTGCCGCTGTCTCACTAAACTTATTCAATATTACTTTTGCAAAAGGCCATCATGTATTTGCAAGATATCGCTCGTGTGATTCGAAGTAAAAATGCCGGGCCGCGCTGCACGACGTTAGACATCATGTTCAATAGTGATGAAGACTACAACCGAGTGATTCAATCCAAGGTGATTAATCAAGCCTTGATTGCAAAGTTGTATGACATGCCGGCAGATCAGGTCAATATCATCGAGTATCCGATGTCGCGCGCTCTTAAAATTGCAATCCCCCGAAAAATCACCGCGGGCGATCCAGGTGATCGTGATGTGTACGGCGCCCAACAGCACGCGCGCTTGTTTAAGGTTGAGATTGTATGAGCGCAACCGGACGAATCTTAAAAGAGTTCGCTGGTCTTAAAACGCGCCGCCCGTTGAAATTGCTGGGCGCCTCAGGTCAGCTTGGCTATGGCATCCCAACACCTGCATTTCAGGCAGGCCTTGAGCGCAAGCCTGATTTGATTGGCTGTGACATGGGTTCTATTGACATTGGCCCGTATTATCTTGGCAGTGGCAATATGGCGACGGCTCGCGAATCCACCAAGCGTGATCTGCGCAAGGTAATTGTCGCGGCACGCTTGCACGATATCCCCTTGGTGATTGGCTCGGCAGGGTCGGCTGGTGGTGCGCCTCACCTAGAGCAGACGCTTGCAATTGTGCGTGAAATCGCAAAAGAAGAGGGCTTGCATTTTCGTCTAGGCGTGATCGCGGGCGACATTCCTAAAGACATCATCATCGATGCGATACGCGCGCAGGGTATGGTTGGCATCGATGGTATGCCCGCGTTAACCGAAGACGACGTATTGGGTGCTGCCCACATCGTCGGGCAGATGGGGATGAGTTCGTTTGAGCAAGCGTTTAAAGCTGATATCGATGTGTTGATTACAGGTCGTGCTTGCGACACCGCGATTTTCTCAACCTTGCCTGTGATGCTGGGTTTTCCGATTGGTTTGTCTGTGCATTTGGCTAAGATCATCGAGTGCGCGTCGTTATGCTGTTTGCCCGGCGGGCGCGATTCAATTCTTGCCACGCTAGACGATGAGGGCTTTGTGCTTGAAAGTATGGCGCCCCAGCGTCGTGCCACGCCGACCTCAGTGGCTGCACATAGTTTGTACGAACAGAACGACCCTTATGTGATCATCGAGCCCGAAGGGCGTGCAGTCTTGCATGAAGCAAAATACGAACAAATCGACGATCGTCGCACGCGCATTAGCGGTGCGCATTGGCTTGAGGCTCCTCAGATTACGATCAAAATCGAAGGCTCAACGCGCGTCGGTGAACGTGCCATTTTGCTGTGTGGAGCAGCTGATCCAATCTTTATTAAAAACCACGAAGAGATCTTGCGCGATGTCACTAAAGTGGTGCGTGATCTTGTATGTGAAGACACACCAGAAGACTACACCTTGTTCTGGCGTGTGTTTGGCGTGAATGGTGTGACAGATCCCTTGCCTGATGCGGTGACGCCTAGTGAGATCTGCATGACAATTGAGTGCATTGCACCCACCACCGCACGTGCCTCTGAAGTTGTTCGCACCATGAAGCAATACCTGTTGCACTTTGGGTATGAGGGGCGTTTATCGACTGGCGGTAATCTTGCGTTTGCCTTTACTCCGCCAGAGATCTCGGTGGGCACTGCCTATAAATTCAGTGTCTATCACATTATGACGACTGCGCGGTTAAGTGAATTATTTCACTTGAAAATTGAAGAGCTGTAGGTGGAGCGCCTGCAGTCTCAAGCGCCGGCGACAATCCCAACCCAAAACAGTCTGTCAGCCCCGACATCGAGATCATACTTTTGCAAGAAACGCAGCGTGCCGTCTGCTTGAATGCGAAAGGTAGTGAGTCCGCCGGATACGTGCTGAACTGCACCGTCGATTAGGGCATCACGGGCAATCATGCAACCGGCGATCAATACTGTGCCGCTCGGGTCCATCGAAAAGGTGCGCACGTGCATTCCGCGCGTATCCTCTGTATGAAGCAGAGTCGGTTCGCCGGTTTCTCCATCAATAGAAAAGGTACTGATTGTATTTTCAGCGCCATTGAATATTTTTTTACCGTTGTGATCGATCGTTCCGTCGGCACGATTGGATACATACACAAACTTACCATTTGGGTGCACGTGGATCGCACCCACTAGCTGACGTGGCTTGAGTTGCTGGGGGTGCGCGAGTGTTGTCTTACGCCATAGAGGGCCAACAACTGTTTTGCCGAGTTCAAAAAAAGCGATTTGGTTTTGGCGCTCAATCGACAGATACATCCAGGGCTTTGTTGGATGAAAATCCACATGTCGAGGGCCGAATTCGTAACCCGCATTCGGAATAAGTCTTTGACGATGCGTCAAAATTCCCTCGGAATAATCAAAGATCTCAATTGAGCCGGGTAGCTCTAGATTACCGTGCTCGGGATCATTACCCCGAACGGGTAACACCACACGGTGGTTGTCAGGCGTCACGGTAATCTGATGAGCGCAGGCACCTAAATCAACCGTTTTTTGTTTGATCTCTTCGCCAATTGAACCATCCCTTTTGATGCGATGCACGCTTAACGCGCTCGGGGCGTTGTAGGCGAGCAAGAGGTGCTGTGAGGTGCGATCGCTTGCCAAGTGCACAGGACGAGAGCGCAGTGGGGTCGGTACACCTGCTAGTTTTAATGAGCCATCGGTATGAATGGTCAGCGCACACACAAAATGTTGGGTGCCGGCGTTACCTGGACCCCCATCGCTACAGGCGGCATACAAAATAGGCTTTGAGGCATGTCGCCATGCGTATTGCAGACCAGCGGGCAGTGTGATTGCGCTGCGCTGGCTCAGCGATCCATCGATCATATTCACGCTGTACTGCTTGAAATCTGCACCGATTGCTGCGTATACAAAGAATGTATTCATGAAATTGTTAGCGTTAGTTGATCGCGATACCGGCCTTTTTGACAATCGGTGGCCATTGTTTGAGTTCGCGCGCAACGAGTTCATCGACATAGCTGCCCGGCTTTGCAATGATTCTGACGCCGTCAGCCGTTAGGCGTTCAACGATTTGCGGATCTTGTAAGGTGCGAACGAAGGCTTTCTCTAGAGTTTGTACAACATTTTTAGGTGTTCCAGCGGGTGCAAGCACTGCCATCCAAAAGGTGGTTTCAAATCCTGGAAAACCTAGTTCGGCAACCGTCGGCAAGTCTGGAATTTGCGGCATACGCTCTGAGCTGGTTACCGCGAGCGGAATGATTTTACCTGCCTTGATTTGTACAGCAGAAGTCGGAAAGGCATCAACCTTGAATTGATAGACCCCTCCCAACAAATCGATCATGGCAGGCCCTGCTCCTTTGTATGGGACATGTACCATTTCAATTCCTGCGCGGTCGATAAACAACTCGGTGGCAAGATGAGGAAATGTGCCGGAGCCCGCGGTCCCATAGTGCATCGGAGGTGACGTTTTTTTTGCGAGTGCAATAAATTCTGGCAAGGTCTTGGCTGGAACCGAGGGATGAATAACGACCAAACCGGGTGTATCCCCAACCATGATGACGGACGTAAAGCTTTTGACTGAATCGTATCCAAGAGATTTGTAGATTGAGGGGTTGGCAGTGTGTGAATTAGTCGCCATCAATAAGGTGTACCCGTCCGCAGGAGCTGACGCAACGATCTGAGTACCGATCGTCGCACCGGCGCCACCTTTGTTTTCGATGACGACGGTCTGGCCTAGTGCTTCGCCAAGTTTTTGAGAAATTCGTCTTGCAACGACATCAGTGGTACCGTTTGGTGGGAAAGGCACAATTAAATGTATTGATTTTTCAGGAAAGGCTGCTTGCGTTGTGAAGCCGACGCACAGTAACGCTGAAGCGATGGCCAGTTGTATACCTTTTAGGCGCTGCATCTTGTTCTCCTTTATTGATGACATTGACTGAATCAACGTATTGTTTGTTTCTTAATAGCTTTCTTTAATTGTTATGTTCATTACGCTATATTTTTTTGATTGTATACAACAACGTTCGTTATACCTACAATCAAATAAAAATAAACTGAACGAGGTGACAAAAATGAGTCCGATCAATACCGTCAGCGGCAAACTTGCAGATTTCATTTGCAATCTGCAGATTGAGCAGCTACCCAAGAGTGTCATTGAAAGAACAAAGACGCGTCTCTTGGACTGCCTCGCAACAGGCTTAGCGGCGCATGGCTTGCATGTGCCTAGTGTTGTGCTGGCTTTTACAGAAGGCGGTGTTGGGCCGGCGCGTGTCATTGGCTATCAAAAATCGTTACCTATTGTGGATGCCGCTTTTGTGAACGCAACGCTGATCAATGGTCGAAGCCAAGATGACTTTATGCAGAAGTCTCATCCGGGAGCCTTGACGATCCCGGCCGCGTTGGGGTTCGCGCAAGCGTTCAAGCGTGGCGGTGCGGATGTGCTGGTGGGCATGGTGGCGGGGTATGAGGTAGTTGGGCGAATGTATATGGGTGCGCCTGGCATGTTGCCAAAATTTCGAGCATCTGGTGTCGCTGGTACGGTTGGGGCAGCTGCAACAGCTGCCAAAATGCTAAGACTGGACTCGACGTTGATGATGAATGCGTTGGGTTGTTCTGCTGTGTTTGCTCACGGCTTTGGACAAGGATTTTTTGCTGGCACCAACGAAGTGAAGCTCAATGTCGGAATGGCTAGTCGGAACGGCGTGACTGCGGCATTGCTTGCGAAGCACGGTGCTACCGCTTCAGCGCTCGCGTTTGAGGGTGAGGCGGGTTACTTCCGGGCCTTCGACGGTTCACTTGAGCATGCTGAAGCAGCAACCCGAGGCTTGGGTGAAAGTTATCTGATTGAAGAAACCGTTTATAAAGAATGCCCTGTTTGTATTTTTACACAGACTCCGATTGCGTTAGCTCGTACCCTTGCCGCAAAGATTGATCTGAATAAAATTCAAAAGGTGGTAGTGACATCTCCTGAACTCACACATACCAATCCTGGCTTTACGAATGTTGCGCCCTATCAGACCCATCTTCAGGCAGTCGTGAGTGCAAGATTTTGTACCGCAGCGGCTTTGTTAGGTCGTCCGGTAGAAGACTATGACTACTACGACGAGTTGCAAGACCCCGAGTTACTACATTTAGCTGAGAAGATTGAGCTACGGATGCGCGAGCATGATACCGATACGGTTGACGTCGAAGTTTTTCAAACCGATGGCGTGATTCGAGCGAGTGGAACTGAAAACGAAACGCTTTTCCCGAGCCTCGATAAGGTCATTGTAAAATTCTTTCGAATCACATCAGACTTACCGGGTCTTGATCGAGACCGTATCGTTGAGACTGTGATGACATTGGATCAGGTGGCCGATATCCAAGAACTAATGAAACTGCTCGTGATCAGTGAAGCGTTGACTGCCGCTCGTTAGCAAGCGGCAGTCAACGTACTGCAGGTCGCGCGTCAAGGCTTTAGTGCGACCGAAGTCCCAATCATCGAGTCACGGGTCACTAAGTCTGCCAACTGAGCTTCGGTCATGCCCTCAGTGCCACTGGGTCGATTTGGCAAGACTAAAAAGCGAAGATCCGCAGTGCTATCTGACACTCGAACTTCAACGCTATCAGGGATGTTTGTCCCAAACTCAGCAAGCACTTTGCGGGGTTCGACGACGACACGCGAGCGATAGTCGATCGACTTGTACCAAGCAGGCGGGATGCCCAACAGCATACGTGGATAGCACGAGCAAAGTGTGCACACCACGACGTTGTGTACGGTAGGTGTGTTTTCAAGTACGACAAGTTCTAGTGGCGTGATGATGTCGAGTTCAAAGTGCTGGTTGATCGTTTTAAGTGGGTCTGCCAGCAATTGCTTTTTAAAGACTGGATCAACCCAAGCTTTTGCGACGATCTTCCCGCCGATTGCTGGTGAAAGACTATCTTGTTTATCAATTTGCGCATGTAACTCGGCAGCCGTAATAATGCCTTTCTCATCTAACAATTCGCGAATCGCGGTCTGCAGTAACACCTCATAGCGATCGTAACCATCGTCATCATCTGGTGCCGGCGGGCTGTGAGGGTGCGCGTGACCATGAGAATGATCGTGGTCGTGGTCGTGGTGGTGTCCGTGGTTTGAACTCATGCTTTTTCTCCGGCGAGCGGTTCGATCCAGTGATCGTAGATATCAGCGACAACAGTGTCTTTTGGGCTGCCCGAATAGTTTGGCCATACGTCAGCTTGTTTAAAGCGCACGCGGTAGAGCACGCGCAGCGGCAGGCCTGGTTTGTGAAACGCCAGCAATGAAGGATCGCGGAAGCAACCCATCACATCGGTAATTTCACCTGCGACGCCGCCCAAGTAAAACGGAGTGCGGCAATGTTGCTCGGGCGGGTGCTTGCGCACGCGAACGGGTGCACCGACCGGTAGTGCTTGACCTGGACGTATCGCAAAGGCTGTCATGCTGCCACCTTTTTATGTTTTGCACGTAATTGTTCGACCCGAGCTTCGATTTCTTCGCGGCTCAATACTTGCTGTTCAATGATGAGGTCGCGTACGGCCCGAATCCACTTATCGTAATAGCCAAGATTTCGATAGTCTTCTTCAGTATTTGATTCGATCGCTCTGCGCATCGCATCAACGGAAAAGGCCTCAAGTTTGGGACCAGATAGGATTCTTAAAATGGCATCCACACGTTTCTCGTGCAGGGTACTAGGATGTTCGTCTTGGCAGACTGGGCCAGCGGGTAAGCCGCCAATATCATTGACTTTACGTTCTGTCATATTGAGCTCGTTGGGTTAATTGCTAAAAAGTTGTAGACGGGATGGATCTAAGCGTAACGCAATTTTCAAGCCTTGTTGCATTAAGTTTAACCGTTGAACGCAGCTTGCATCTGATTGCGCCTTGATGGGGGTGCCGTCAGATAGGCGGCAATGAACTTCTACCAACCCCCCTTTGTATACGCACTCAACGGTGGTCGCCTCGAGGGTGTCGATCGTAGCTTCGGATATTGGCAAAATATGTATGTGCTCTGGCCGAATCGCCGCGATAATGCGTTCGCCGACATTAAAAGCACAGT
>JAIPCU010000100.1 GCA_021738045.1 Candidatus Methylopumilus sp.
AAGCAAAAGTCACAATGACTTTGCATGATGGTCGCGTTCTGCATCACCACGTCGTACACGCTTTGGGTAGTATCGAACGACCAATGAACGATGAGCAAGTCGATGCAAAGTTTATGGACTTAGCGTCAACGGTTATGACGCCCGAGCAAGCCACACAGGCGCTCGCCGCGTGTCGCGCTGTTGGGCAAGCAAAGGATGCCGGCGCAGTAGGCCGTGCGCTGAGCACACCAAAATAAGGAACGCAGATTTGTTGACGCAGCCGCAACGGTACTAGCCGCAGGCTTAGTCGCATGGGGACTTCCCTAATTTCACATAAAAATACCTTGTCCTCCGTCGATGCGGTCTTGTATAAGAACGTTAGGTGCTTTTTTACGAAAATTATTACTCGATCCCATCGTAAAAATAGCGACTCACGCACACATAGAATTTAAAAAAATAACTGCCTTAAACATGACAACAGACACTCCCATACTCGACAAGCCGCTCCATTACGGACGCCCCATTACACTCGAGCGAGCCAAAAAAATGATGCTTGCCGCCGAGGCGGAAGCAGAAAAAAATCAATGGCCAGTGGCCATCGTCATTGCAGACTCGGCCGGCAGCTTGGTGCTTGCTCAGCGTCTTGATCACACACAGCATTCAAGCATGGCGATTGCGACCGGCAAAGCGTTAACTGCGGTCAACTTCCGTCGGCCAACGAAAATGTTTCAGGATGGCATCGCTGCAGGCGGCGAAGGCTTACGCTTCATGGCGGTGCCAGGCGTCACCCCGCTCGAAGGCGGATTCCCGATTATCGACAAGGGTGAAGTGATCGGGGGAATTGGTGTCTCGGGCGTGCTATCGCACCAAGACGCTCAAGTCGCTCGCGCGGGGATGGCGGCGATTCTGTAAACATTTAACAGATAGGTCGGTGCCACCGACGGGATAGATCAGTTGTCATAGTTGTGCTTATGCAAATCCGATAAAAACCAGGAGACAATAATCATGCTTTCAACAGTCGCAAAAACCGTAGGAATTGCCTTACTAGGAGTCGTTTTGGGCGGTGCAGCCGTCGCTCAAACCACCTTTCCAAGTAAGCCCGTCAAAATTGTGGTCCCTTTCACTGCAGGCAGTCAGGTTGATATCGTTGCGCGCGAGCTAGGGCGTGCGCTTCAAGACACTTGGGGTCAACCTGTGATTGTCGAAAATCGTCCTGGTGCGGGTGGCACAATCGGTAGCCGCCTGGTTGCAACCGCAGAACCCGACGGCACTACGTTGATGTTTACCTCGGCCTCTCACGCCATCAACCCAACTTTGTACCAGTCCTTGCCCTACGATACGCTCAAGGATTTCACCGGCGTGACCTTTGGAACAAGCGTACCGAACGTGCTCGTCGTGTCTCCCTCTTTGGGAGTCAAAACTCCTCAAGAGCTCATCAAGCTCATTAACGCGCAACCCGGCAAGTTAAATTTCGCGTCTGCAGGAGTCGGTAGCGGCACACACTTTAACGGTGAAATGTTTAAAGGTATGGGCAAGCTTGATATTGTGCACGTGCCCTACAAAGGCACTGGCGAGGCACTCGTAGACACCACAGCGGGCCGCGCTGCGTTTTACTGGTCGCCACTTGGGCTGACTCTACCATTTATCAAAGACGGTAAGCTCATCGCTTTAGCTGTTAGCACCGATAAACGCGCAGCACTGATGCCCGATATTCCGGCAATCTCTGAGATTATCCCCGGCATGATCTATGACCATTGGTACGGCCTCTTAGCGCCCGGCAAAACACCACCAGCAATTGTTGCCAAGATCTCTAAAGACGCCAATGAGGTGCTGAAGTCTCCTGCAGTTGTCAAATCACTTAATGCGCAAGGAGTGATCCCCGCGCCCACCACTCCCGAGCAGTTCAACGCCTTCATCGCTGCAGAAATTAAGCGTCTCGGCGATGTGGTGATTAGCGCCAATATCCCGCGTCAATAAATACTTACCTTTCAACCTAAGCATCTCGATAGGAGCGGTATGGGTGCGCGACTGCGTCGCACCCGGCTGCCCTTTTGTCTGAACTCCATACCTCGGATGAATACAATATGGCAATGATGAAAGGCGGTCAATTAATCGCCGAGACCTTGGTTCAAGAACGTATCCCCTACATCTTTGGTATCTGTGGGCACGGTAACGTTGGCATTCTGGATGCTTTGTACGACGTACGCGACAAAATTCAACTGATATCGCCTCGCCACGAACAATGCGCCGGTCACATGGCTGATGCCTATTACCGTGTCAAGCATCGCCCTGTGGCAACACTTACCTCAACAGGACCGGGGTCGGCCAACCTCGTGATGTCACTCGCCACCGCATTGTCCGACTCGTCTGCCTTCATGGCAATCACCGCCAACGTACCGACTTCGCAACACAACCGCGGGCCGTTTCAAGAGCTCTATAAACACAATCAAGCGGACTTCGCACAGGTGCTTCGCCCCGTCGTGAAACGCGCCTTTCAACCTACGCGCGTCGACATGCTACCTCTTGCGTTACGCCAAGCGATGGATACGATGGTAACTGGCCGTCCCGGCCCGGTGAATCTCGATATCCCCTACAACGTGTTTCAAGAGGAAGCAGATGTTGAGGTTCCAGCACGCTCTCATATAGACCGTCCGCATCGGCCGGGCGCAAGCGACTATGACATCAATGAAGCGCTGAAGCTTCTTGAACAAGCGAGACAACCCGTATTGTTCATCGGTCACGGAGCGACTCTCGCCGAGGCGGGGCCCGAGATCACAGAGTTCGTCAATAAATATGGTATCCCAGTCATCACCTCGCCCAATGGTATGGGATGCGTAGATGGTAACAACCCACTTGCCCTCGGCTTTATCGGGCGAAACGGCGCTTATCCTGCCAATCAGGCTGGAAGATTCGCTGATTTGGTGCTCACGATTGGCACGCGTTTTGACGACCGCTCCTCGTCAACTTGGCTGCCAGGCTATTCATGGAATTTTCCAACAACTAAACTGATTCATGTGGATATCGATCCGCAGGAACTTGGACGTAACTACCCACCGAATCTTGGAATCATCGCCGATGCCAAAACATTTATGGCTCAGCTGTCATCCGGCGCGTTAGCGCGTCCTGAAATTCATGCGACAAGATGGGCGCCCTGGCGCGAGCAAATCGAAGCATGGCAATGCGAATGGGAGCAGTTTGTTTCACCGCACTTTACTGATTCAACCAGCCCACTGCGTCCTGAGTTTGTCGTCGGTGCAGTGCAGCAAATGCTACCTGACGATGCGATCCTGTCGCTGGACTCTGGTGTGCATCACAACTGGTTCATGCAGTTCTGGCGAGCCAAGCGCCCTCAAAGTATGTTGAATAGCTGGGGTTATTCTTCTATGGGTTTTGGAGTGTGTGGCATTCTTGGCGCACAACTCGCGGCACCCGATCGCCCCTGTGTTGCAGTCGTGGGGGATGGTGGCTTCACCATGGCACCATACGTGTTATGCACAGCAGTTGAATACAACCTGCCGGTCGTGTGGATCGTTTGGAACAACTTCGCCTGGGGTGCGATTCGCGATCTACAGTACGGCCTGTTCGATGGCCGAGAAATCGGAACTGCGTTTTATAAAGGGCAAAGTGGTGAACAATATAATCCCGACTTTGCGGCATGGGCGCGAGCCTGCGGCGCAGATGGGATGACCGTCACCAAACCTCAAGATCTCAAGGGGGCAATTGAACGCGCCATCAAGAACAAGCGCCCCTGCGTGATCGATGTACACGTTGACGCGAATGTGCGCCCACCTTCTACAGGAACATGGCAGTTACCACCGATTCCTTACAAGGAACCGATTTACGGCAAGCCGCATGCTCGCTGAGTCGGTGGCCTCAGTGCGACTCACGATGGCATCGTGTCTGGTGCGCAGACACGTACTAGACTAGACCACCGTTAGGCTGGATGATCTGCCCATGGATCCATGAGGCTCGATCTGAGGCCAAGAACGCCACCGCATCAGCGACCTCGGAGGGTCTGCCAATGCGATTGAACGGGCTCATGGATGCGGCACGCTGCTTAGCCTCTTCGGTCTTGCCCGCATGAAACAAATCAGTGTCCACAGCGCCAGGTGCTACGCCATTGACACGCACACCGCGCGAGGCCACCTCTTTGCCCATTGATCGCAACAACGACTCGACAGCAGCCTTGGTCGCCGTGTAAGGGCCGCCACCAGGCACAGCCGTGCGCACCATCGATGTTGTGATCCCGATAATTGATCCGCCATCTAGCACCTCTTTAGCCGCCTCAGTCAAGACGTTAAAAGCACCAAACACGTTAACTTCCATCAACTTACGAAAATTGTCGTGCGTGAATTGCCCGAGGGGAACATAAGGTTGATTAATCCCTGCATTCACAATCACCGTCTGGGGACGCGTTCCAAAATCCTTGGCCGCTTGCGCAAAAACACCTTGCACTGCCGCCACATCGCGAACATCAGCTGCATAGGCCTTAATCTGTCCGTTTTTTTCTTGTGCTTTGGCTTCGTCGGGTTTACTCACATAGGTAAACGCCACACGGAAACCATCCTGCGCTAAGGCCTGCACACAGGCAGCCCCAATTCCGCGCGAACCACCAAACACTAAAGCTAAAGGTTGTGTCATTTTTATGATCCCCAGTCATGTTGTCGTGTTCGTAGAGTATCAACGAAATGCTACTTTCACCAAGAATAGTCCTCCAGCTTTTATGTTTTTCTGATTGCTAAGGTATCAAGTCTCGCGCTTAGGCTTTTTGCAGTAAAGTATTGGCGCTATCACTCTACGAAAAAATGATGAAAAAAATCGTTGCAGGCGCCATCTCTAGAAATTATTTCAACATGCCGTTGTGGATCGCCGCCCATCAAGGCATGTTCACAGATGAAGGGCTTGACGTCACCATCGACTTGCACGAGCCGATCGATGAGGTATGGCGACGTCTTCAAGATGGCCGGATGGATATTGCCTTGGGTGTAACCGAACACATTATCTTGGATAGTGAAGGTGGCGGTCATCTAGAAATTATTGGCGGTAATGTGAATCGTCTGCCCTTCTCGATGATATCGGGTAAGGACGTGAAGTCTTTTTCAGACCTGCGAGGCAAAACGATCGGGGTCTCATCGATTGACGCGGGGAGCTCTTCGCTCGTCATGAAGCTGATGACTGCGCACGGCTTGCACTACCCGCAAGATTATAAGATCGTAGCCTGTGGCCCCATTCTGGCTCGCTGGGAGAAGCTTCAAAGCGGTGAGATCGATGCGGGCTTACAAGGTGCGCCCTTAAACTACATCGCACTTGACCAAGGGTTTAATTCGTTGTGCGAGCCGCGCGATGAGTTTCCGTGGTTTCAATTCACGTCACTGAACATCGATGGTCGTTGGGCCCGTGCCAACCATGACACCGTCATCCGCTTCATGCGTGCCTTTATTCGCGCACACGAATGGTTTTACGCAAACAAAGAAGGTTGCCGAACGATCGCCATGCTCGAAACCGGCATCACCGCTGAGTACGCCGATCGCGCTTGGGATGAATACACGGCCGCCGAGATTTTTCCGCGTGATGCTCAGGCCAATCCAGAATCGATTCAGTCCTTAATCGATATCAGTGCTTTGTTAAGAGCCATCCCGAAGCGCGCTGGCACACAAGCCAAGTCTTACATCAACCACAGCTATCTGGATGAAGCGCGGCGATCTCTTTAAAACTGCGGTTCAATCCGTCAGTATAAAAAAAATCACTCTTTTCACAGCATGTGCTGTTCGAAGAGTGACATTTTTAAAAGATACCGCACAAACTATTTGCGGCATTATTCGTTAACCGCCTTCTATTCTTGGTATAAAAAATACCTCAGAGCCTGGCTTGACGGGTTGTGTGTAATCCACCTCGTGAATCACACCATCAATCGCGATCGAGGTTTCTTCTTCGAGGGTCTCACCCAAGCCAGGAAACAAATCATTCATGGCGCGTATGACGCCACGAATGTTTTTTGCTTGGACTTCAAACTCCCTGATGCTGTCGGTGTAACGCCTGCTAAAGCCAGCGGTGAACGTCACCTTAACGGCTTTAACAGGAATCACAGTAGCTTCAGCCTGCATCAATCGCGGCCAACACTCTTGGAGGCGACATCGGCAGTTCTGTCATGCGTCGACCAATGGCGTTCTCAATCGCGTTTGCGATCGCTGCCATCGGAGGAACGATGTTGGCTTCGCCAACGCCTTTCACACCGAAGGGATGACTTGGATTAGGCACTTCAACCAAGACAGCTTCGATCATTGGCAAGTCTGAGGCAACCGGGATACGGTAGTCTAAGAAGCCTGCGTTTGAAAGGCGACCATTCTTGTCGTAGATGTATTCTTCGTTCAAGGCCCAACCGATGCCCTGTACAACACCACCCACAATCTGACCTGCGCAATAGTCGCGGTGAATTGCACGACCGACGTCTTGAGCAGCAACAAACTGCAGAATCTTGACATGGCCTGTTTCGGGATCAACCTCAACATCGACAAACTGTGTCGAAAAGCCAGGAGCCTGACCGCCCGCATTGGTTGAAGCTTCGTAGCCAATAGGGCCACCAGTCACTGCGCGCTTGCTTGCAATCGCTTTCAACGAGAGTGGTTCAAATTTACCCACACTCGGGTCGACCGGCTTAGCATAGCCATCAGACCAAACAACGTTTTTGATGTCGGTATCCCACATCAGTGAGGCACGCAGACGTAAGTCTTCGATCACTTTATTGCAGGCCTCAACGACGGCAATACCCGTTGCGTAGGTCACGCGCGAACCGCCCGTCACATGGTTGTAGCCAATCGAAGCTGTATCAGCAACCGTTGAGCGCACTGACTCGTAAGGCACACCCAGTGTCTCTGCGGCCATCAACGCCATCGACGCACGTGAACCCCCCACGTCCATACTGCCCGTCGCGATCACGACAGTGCCGTCTTCGTTGATATGCACAGACGCTGTTGACTCGCCGCCGCCGTTAAACCAGAAACCAGAAGCGACACCGCGACCTTGGTTTTTACCCAAAGGCTTGTTGTACTGAGGATGGTCAAGCAAGGCTTGAATCGTTTCTGCATAGCCGTCGTGCGAATGCTTAGGACCCCAAGCCGTTGGCGAACCGGCTTTCACTGCGTTTTTCAAACGCAGCTTGAGTGGATCCATACCAATCTTTTTGGCCAAAATATCCAATACGCTTTCAACCGCAAACGCAGAGATTGGTGAGCCTGGCGCACGATACGCCGCCGATTTTGGACGGTTACTGACCACATCAAAGCCCACCGATTTAACGTTAGGGATGATGTAGGGTGCAAAGGCGCACATCGTCGCGTTCATGACTGGCGAGCCTGGGAAGGCACCCGCTTGAAACTTGAACAAACCTTCAGCGGCAACGATCGTGCCATCGTTCTTGACGCCAATCTTGACCGTCATCGACGAACCGGAGGTTGGGCCGGTTGACTTGAAAACGTCTTCGCGACCCATCATGATTTTGACGGGGTGACCAGTTTTACGCGACAACATGACAGCCATCGGCTCAACATAGACAACCGTCTTACCACCAAAGCCACCACCGATTTCGGCAGGATGAACCAACAGATTGCTGATCTCCATTCCGACTAATTTTGCAGTGTAGGCACGGACCACGAAGTGACCTTGGCTGGCTGACCACAATTCGCACTGACCGTCAGCGCCATAGCGCGCCAAACATGAGTGCGGCTCAATGTAACCCTGATGCACAGCTGCAGTTTTAAAGCTCATCTCAACAACTTCGTCGGCAGAAGCAAAGCCTGCGGCGATGTCGCCAACACTGAACTCTAGTCGCTTAGAAATATTCGACGGCTTGCTCGGCACAGGATCAACACCGCGCGTAATCATGTCTTCAAAGAGCAAAGGCGCATCTGGCTTCATTGCATCTTCAACATCAATGCAATGAGGTAAGACTTCGTACTTCACTTCAATTAAGCTGACCGCTTCAGCGGCGATTGCTGAAGTCGTCGCCGCAACAGCAGCAATCGCATGACCTTCAAACAGCGCTTTTTCACGCGCCATAATGTTACGCGTCATGTGCCAATAGTTTTGCGCAACACGCTCGGGGCCCACGTAATCAAAGGGGTGATCCGGAAAATCAGAACCCAAGATGATGCCTTTTACGCCGGGCAAGGCCGCAGCCTTAGACGTATCGACAGACAAAATCCGCGCGTGCGCGTGCGGCGAGCGTAAAACTTTTGCCCAAAGCATCCCGGGTAAAGAATAATCAGCGCCGTACTGTGCTTGACCAGTCACCTTTGGCACACCATCAGGGCGCACTGGGCTGGTACCGACAACCTTCATCACTTGCTCAATATCTTTAGTGTTCGTCAACATGATTAGGCTCCTCGCATTTCGCGCGCGGCTTCAAGCACCGCGGTAATGATGTTGTTGTAGCCGGTGCAACGGCACAGATTACCCGCCAACCAAAAACGCACTTCTTCTTCGGTTGGATTGTTATTACGCTCTAGCAGTGAGCGCGCAGCAATCAGAAAACCCGGAGTGCAAATACCGCACTGCAAAGCTGCGTGCTCGAGAAACTTGCGCTGCAACACATGCAAGGTTTCGCCGTTAGCCATACCTTCAATGGTTTGAATTGACTTGCCTTGCGCCTCGACACCTAAGACCAGGCATGAGCACACTAAGCGGCCATCAAGGGTCACGCTACAGGCGCCACAATCGCCCGTGCCGCAACCTTCTTTCGTGCCGGTCATATTTAACTCATCGCGCAAGACATCGAGCAAAGAGACGTTCGGCTGACACAAAAACTCAACCGGATCACCATTGATAACTGTTGTGACGTGATGCTTTGACATTTAGTTTTTCCCCTTCGCTCTGGCGAGCGCTTTTTCTGCTGCGCGTCTGGCGAGCACACCTGCTACTTTGATTCGAAATACTTTGGTTCCGCGTTTGTCGTCAATTGGACGTGCCGCAGCACTTGCCGCAGCAGCCAGCTTGGCTAAGGCTACAGCGTCGACCGTGGTGCCGATCAGGGCAGCAGCAGCCTCAGGTACGAGCAAAGCACGGTCAGCCACAGCACCTAGGCTAACGCGCGCGTGCGTGCACACGCCTTTGTCATCAAGAGTCAGGCTCAAGCCAACACCCACCACCGCGATATCCATCTCTGTGCGGGGTGTGAAGCGCAAATACGCATCACCCGAATGTGGCGCACGCTTAGGCAAGAAGAACGACACGATCAACTCGCCTTTAGCCAGCGAAGTTTTGCCAGGGCCAGCGGGAATCTGTTCAACAGGGACGTCACGACGGCCATTGGGGCCAACGATGCTGGCGATTGCGCCTGCAGCAATCATCGCAGGAACCGTATCCGCACCGGGAGACGCGTTGCAAAGGTTGCCACCTAAAGTTGCGCGGCCACGCACCTGAATCGAACCCACGAGGTTCGCGCCATCAATCACGCCGGGCCAAGTTGTGGCGAAGGCGGTGTTCTCGAGCAGCTGCATACAGTTGACCGCAGCACCAACACGGTAGCCACCGTTTTCAACAGCGATGACATTCATTTCGGCGATGCTTTTTATATCAAGCACAAGCTCAGGCTTGATGTTGCCCGACCGCATATGAACCATCAGGTCGGTACCGCCTGAGAAAATCTTTGACAAGCCTGGTGTCGCAGCAATCAGCGCCGAAGCGGCCTCAGCTGTTTTGGGTGTTTCAAAACGCATTTCCATCATCTCGCATCCCCGTTCATTTTTTCTGAACCTTGTTCGTACATTAGGTAAGTGATTCTATTCTATCTGTATTACGGCGTCGCGTGGAAATCCCATGAGCTTTTGTCAGGTAAAAAATGCCCGTCGCGTGGAAGTATTTTTTTGATTTATTGCTGCAACGCAGCAAAATATTCGAAACTAAAGCCTGCGTTTCGCTTCGTTCGCTGTGATCAACTTAGGGCGGGACTTGCACTCGCAAGATTGCGCCCCTGCTGGGCGCACCAAAAAAATGGCCTGAGGTACAAAACCTCAGACCAATCTCAACTGCCAAGCAAGGATTTAGCCTTCGATCTTGATGTTGTTTTTCTTGATCACGTCGGCAAATAACGTGGTTGTATCGCTTAAATATTTTGCGAACTCAGCGCCTTGTTTGAAATCGATTTCAACAGCGATACGGTTGAATAATTCAAGCGTGTCTGGGGCTTGCATGATCTCTTGAACAGCTTTAGCCAACCGATCGGCGATGTCTTTAGGCAGGCCGGCGGGTGCAACTAATCCCACCCATGCACCTAAGTTAAACCCTGGAATACCCGCCGCTGTGGCCAGCGGAGGCATACCGGGTGTTACCGCGCTACCTTTGACTAGTGACACGCCCAAACCTTTCAGTCGACCATCACGCACGAAGGGCATGGTTGCCGCTGCAGTTTCAATGCAATAGCTCACACGACCAGCGATCACATCCGTTAGCGCCGGCGAAGATCCCTTGTAAGGGACATGAACAGCCTTCAAACCCGCGCCTGCATTAAATGCCTCGGCGATCAGGTGCGCCGTCGCGCCGGTACCCGATGAAGCAAAGGTGTACTTGCCAGGAT
>JAIPCU010000101.1 GCA_021738045.1 Candidatus Methylopumilus sp.
ATGGTGCCTTCGCCGAAGCGACCGTGTCGCACACCTTGGCCAATGCGAAACTGCTGAGCCCCAACCGTAACACCCGAGGTGACCGAGCGTGGCGCAACAGCAGCATGCGCCGCTGCGCCTTGGCGACCGTAGGTTGCCCCACCAGCATCACCGCTTGATTTCCAGCGAGGCTCAGAATCAACAAAACCCTGCTTGGGCGTCAGCCATTTAAGGTGCGCATCGGGCACCTCGGATAAAAACCGCGAACGCATCGCATAACGCGTCTGGCCGTGCAACATGCGACTTTGCGCCAAACTAAAATACAGCCGCTCGCGGGCGCGCGTGATCGCCACATACATCAAACGACGCTCTTCTTCGAGCCCCGATTGTTCGAGGATACTGTTTTCGTGAGGGAAAAGCCCCTCTTCTAATCCGGTAATAAAAACCGCATCAAACTCAAGCCCCTTGGCTGCATGCACCGTCATGAGCTGCACCGCATCTTGGCCAGCTTGCGCCTGGTTGTCACCGGCTTCAAGCGAGGCGTGAGACAAAAAGGCGGTTAGGGGCGACAAGCCACCGAAGTCAACACCCGAGCCGACAAACTGCGCTGAGGGCTCGACAAGCACTGACTCAGCGGGCGTTGAATCAAGAGTGGTTGTCTGCGCCTCAGACACGATCACAACACCTGCCGGCAACCCTGATACGTTTACCTCTGAGGCAAACGCCGCAGCCGCGGACACAAGTTCGTTTAAGTTTTCAATGCGATCGGCGCCTTCGCGATCTTGCTGGTAGTGTTCGATCAAACCGCTTTGAGCAATGACGTGCTCGACCATTTCGGGCAAAGGTAAGTCACGGGTTTCGAGTGCCAGGCGCTGAATCATCAAGGCAAACTGGGCTAGGTTCGAACCGCCCTTGCCCGCCACACGCGCCACAGCACCTGACAAACTGGTATCAAAGGCCTTCGCTTGATCGCCTAGCTGCTCGAGCGTGCGTGCACCAATCCCGCGAGGCGGAAAATTCACCACTCTCATAAACGAAGTGTCATCATTGGCGTTGGCCATGAGACGCAAATACGCGAGTGCGTGCTTGACCTCTTGTCGTTCAAAAAAGCGCAAACCACCATACACTTTATAGGCGACACCTGCCGAAAATAAACCGTGTTCAATCACACGCGATTGCGCATTGCTTCGATACAGCACGGCAATCTGGCTGCGATCACGTCCGTCAGAAATCAGGCCTCTGACCTCGTCCACCAACCAGCGAGCCTCGAGCAGATCAGTCGGTTGCTCAACCACCCTAATCTGTTCGCCCTCGCCTTGCTCGGTCCAGAGGTTTTTACCTAAGCGCCCGTCGTTGTGACTAATCAGCGCATTCGCAGCATCTAGGATATGGCCAAACGAGCGATAGTTTTGCTCAAGACGAATGACTGTGCCGTGCGCATAGTCGCGCTCAAAGTCAGCCATGTTGCCAACGTTCGCCCCACGAAATGCATAAATCGACTGATCATCATCACCCACCGCAAACATGATGGCCCCGCCAGCGGCTAGCAGCGTGAGCCATTTGTATTGCAAGGTGTTGGTGTCTTGAAACTCGTCAACTAGCACATGACGAAAGCGGCGCTGGTAGTGCGAGCGGATGGGTTCGTTGCGCGCCAGTAACTCGTAGGCACGCAATAACAACTCAGGAAAATCTACCACTCCCTCGCGCTGACATTGCGCCTCATAGAGCGTGTAGATCTCAATCATGCGTCGACGAAAACTATCAAACGCCTCAACGTCACCGGGTCGTTGGCCGTCTTCTTTAGCGCCGTTGATAAAACGTTGTACATCGCGCGGCGGATACTTTTCATCATCGACCGCATTGGCTTTTAACAAGCGCTTAATTGCCGCGAGTTGGTCGGCGGTGTCTAAAATTTGAAAGGACTGAGGCAGACCGGCATCGCGGTGATGCGCCCTGAGCATGCGGTTACACAGGCCGTGAAAGGTGCCAATCCACAAGCCGCGCGGATCAATCGGCAACAACGCTGACACTCGCGCGAGCATTTCGCGCGCTGCTTTGTTGGTAAAAGTGACGGCCAACAGGCCTTGTGGGCTGACCTGACCTGTTTGAATGAGCCACGCCATGCGTGTGGTTAACACACGCGTTTTACCGCTACCCGCACCCGCCAGCACTAACGCATGCTGCGCCGCAAGTGTGACTGCCTCGCGCTGAGGTGCGTTAAGTTTGTCGATCATGCCGCATAGCGGCGTAGGCGTAAGGCGAACTCTTCAAGGCTAGCGATACCACTTTGCTGCGCGCGCTGGCACCAGTTTTGCAAGTCGTGCAGTAGCTGCTCGCTTGAGGCCGTCGAGCTATCCCAAAGCTTAGCCAGATCGTGACGCATTTGCACGAGTGTTGCCAGCGAAGCCGTCTGTGATAAGGCTTGATCTATACGCGCACGCTCGACTGCAGGCAGGGTCTCGTCGCCGCGTCCAAGCCAATGCGTCGCGGCAGCAAGCGCCTCAGTGTGACTGGCATCGTGGTTGTTGGTCGCTGAACTTTTCAAGCGGGTGAGTTCGGCACGACAAGCGGTCTTCATGATGCTGGTATAGCGTTCAAGAATCTCAAATCGATGGGCAATCACACCTTGCAAGGTACGTGCATCAACCCCGGTTTTACCCGTCGCTTCAAGCCTCAAACGAGGCGCGACTTTTTTAACTTTGGCCAGACCAACGGCTTGCAAACCCAAGATATAAATCCAGCCGATGTCTAGTTCGTACCACTTGCTTGAGAACTTAGCCGACGTACCAAAAGCGTGGTGATTATTATGAAGCTCTTCGCCGCCAATCAAAATACCGATCGGAAACACGTTGGTACTGGTATCTGGCGAAGCAAAATTGCGATAGCCGAAGTAGTGACCCACGCCGTTGACTACGCCAGCAGCCCAAAAAGGGATCCACGCCATTTGAATGGCCCACACGGTCAGACCAAGCGCGCCAAAGAGAGCCACATCAATGACTAGCATGATCAAAATACCACGCGCGCTGTAACGCGTGTAAATGTGTTTTTCGACCCAATCGTCGGGTGTGCCATGACCAAACTTAGACAGCGTTTCGGCATTTTTAGATTCATGCCGATAAAGCTCGGCCCCGCTAAACATGACTTTATTAATGCCGTAGATCATGGGCGAGTGAGGATCGCCTTCGCGTTCGCAACGCGCATGGTGTTTACGGTGAATCGACACCCATTCTTTTGTCACCATGCCGGTTGTGAGCCACAACCAGAAGCGAAAAAAGTGCATGGCAATCGGATGCAGATCCAGGCCACGGTGAGCCTGGCTACGATGTAAAAAGATCGTAACGGCAGCGATCGTGACGTGGGTGAGCCCCAGGGTAATCAGGGCAACCTGCCACCACGACGCCTGCAACAAACCGCCCGCTGCAAAAGAAATAATTTCGTTCATAAATATATTGACCGCCTAAGACAAAATAATAGGGGTCATTTTAGCCTAACCCATCTATTTGATACGAACATTACCGCAAGGTTTTTGCGTCAAATCAAGCCACTAAGCCTTTTTGACCCGCCCTGCCGCCTTGCTCGCACGTGGTTTTTTTGCCGGTTTCTCAGCCTTAGAATCTTCAGCCTCGCCCTCATCCCGATGCGCTGGGTTTAAAGCGTCTTTGGCAAGAAACGCAGCAAACGCGTCAATTGACGAGGCCGGTGCAGCAGCCGAAGCAGCGGTCGGAGATTCAGTTGCAATGGTAGCCTCAGTCGCTCCCTTAGCCTTAGTCGCTCCCTTAGCCTTAGTCGCTCCCTTACCCTCAGCTGCTACCTTGCCCGTGGCGGCGGCTTTCACCTCAATCGCGGCAACGTCGGCCTCGGGTGATACCGCGCCACCAGCTTTGCGGCGTTCAAACACGGCAGCAAAAAAACCATCCGTGCCATGCACATCCGGCCTGAGATTTAAATAAGGGCCTTCAAGTTGCAAAGACGTGCGTGCTGCTAGCAGCTGCGCCGCGTCGATGAGTTCAAAATCGGGGTGTTCTGCCAAAAATCGCTCTGCTTGAGCCTGATTTTCTTCAATCAAGACGCTGCAGGTGGCATAAACCAAGCGTCCACCTGGGGCAACACAGCGCGAAGCACTGGCCAAAATACGAGCCTGCAAAGCCGTCAATTCTTGCAGGCTTTGCACCGACTGGCGCCACTTTAGATCAGGATTACGTCGCAGCGTGCCGACACCACTGCACGGCGCATCAACCAAAACACGTTGAGCCTTACCCGCCAAGCGTCGCACCCGCGTATCGTTTTCGTGCTCTAGCACCACCGGCACAATATTTGATAAGCCACTACGGGCAAACCGCGGCTTGGCCTTGGCCAACCGTGTCGCCGAAACATCTAACGCATAGAGGCGGCCGGTCGAGCGCATTAGCGCACCCAGAAGCAAAGTTTTACCCCCGGCGCCAGCGCAAAAGTCGATCACCATCTCGCCGCGCTTTGGCCCGACCAATAAGGCGAGCAACTGGCTCCCTTCGTCTTGCACCTCAATTAAGCCATGCTCGAACTGATGCCACTTGTTCATGGTGGGGCGACCCGTCAAACGAATCCCCCAGGGCGAGTAAGGCGTGGCCACAGGCGCGTGTCGCACGGCATTGCCGCGCGCCAGATCAGCGAGCATATCGTCGCGCTCAGCCTTCATGGGGTTGACTCGAATATCTAGCGCAGCGGGTTGATTCAAGGCTTGCGCCAGTTGTTCAAGGTTGGGCATGTGCTGCAAACGCTCAAACAACCAATCAGGCAAACTCGTGCGCACTTCAACCGCCAGCGATTGCTCATCAATTTGGGCGATGCGGTCTAACCAAGCGATCTCACCTGGATCAAGCACCTCGCGCACGCGGCCATTGTCAATCATGACGATTGCGCCTTGAATCGCTAAACGTCGTACCGCATTGCCTACCCCACTTTCAGCCAGTTGCCGATAGCGTCGCAAATTGCGCAACACGTCGTAGACGACTTCAGCGACTTCGGCGCGGTCACGTACCCCCAACTTGGGATGCGCCCGAAACCAGTGCGAGACCACCGAATCTGCGGCAAAGCGCCAGGTTAAAACCTCGTCGAGTACCTGCCGAATTTGGTCTAAGCGAATCGTCATCATGGGCAAACGAGGCTTGACGCGACCGGTGTAGGTTGACTGTTGCGGTTCGCCGCGGGCAGCCGCAGGCCGGTCACCGTTGTAACCGCCACCCGCACGTGGCGCGCCTGAGCGTTGCGCAAAAGGCGTGGCGTTCATCAGGCGCTCGGTGGCAGACCCTTTACGCGGCAGCGCATTGCCTGCGGCACGCGCAGCCTCGCGCGCAGCTTCTTTGGTGCCCACCCGCGAGGCACCTTTTGCGCCAGTCACATCGCGTTTGGCTCGGCTCTCTTGACCCTCTGCACGGCCCTGCGCAAACGATTGAATCGAACGCTTTGGCCCTGTTGAGGGTTGACGACTGCCGGGTTTTTTAGAATCAATCATTGCGCGTGCTCCGATACAAATAAGCGCCTGGGTACACCTTCAACCTGGACGCGCTGATCAGGCATAATTTTTACGCGCGACTGCGCAAGCCAGGTGGCAACTGCGGGATAAACACGATGCTCAACCGTGAGCACGCGTGCAGCAAGCGTGTCGGGGGTATCGTCGGCCAACACCGGCACCACCCCCTGGGCGATGATTGGGCCATGATCGAGCACCGGCGTCACAAAATGTACGGTGCAGCCATGACTTTGCACCCCAACCGCCAAGGCCTGCTCGTGCGTGTGCAGGCCCGGAAACGCTGGCAACAAGGAAGGATGGATATTGACCAAACGCCCTACGTAGTGCTCGACGAAAGCAGGAGTCAAGATTCGCATGAAGCCAGCCAGCAACACATAATCGGGCGAATAACGGTCAATCACGGCGGCCAACGCCTGATCAAAGGCCTCGCGTGAAGCAAAATCGGTGTGCGTGATGACTTCAGTGGCAATGCCCTGCCCCTGTGCCCACTGCACGCCACCGGCCTGCGCGCGGTTCGACACCACCGCCACCACCTCGCCCGAGCAGGCCTTTGACTGGCACGCACGGACAAGCGCCTGCATGTTTGAGCCCTGACCAGAGATCAAAATAACGAAGCGGCAGTGCGATTTTTGGGGTTCGGGCATGGTTTTTCACAGACAAGGTAGCCTGAAATTGTAAACTGTTGCTCGTGAACACCTCTTTCAGCATTTTTCGTCAGGCTTCGGCCCCCACATTGCGGCGACCCACCGCGCTCTCTATCGGCAATTTTGATGGGGTGCATCTAGGGCATCTGGCCATGCTCAGCCAAGTGACTGAGGCAGCCCGCGCACGCGCGTTGGTGCCTACCGTCTTAACCTTTGCTCCGCACCCGCGCCAATTTTTCGCCGAAAAAAATCGACGACCTGAGTTGTCGCCGCCGCAAATCAATGGGCTGCGCGACAAACTCAGTGCGCTACGCGAGGCAAGCATCGAACAAGTGCTGCTCGCACGTTTTAATCAAAGTTTTGCAGAAATGTCGGCACAAGACTTTATTGAAACGCTCTTGGTCAAAGGCCTAAACGCTCGCTGGCTGATTGTGGGTGAAGACTTTCGCTTTGGCCGCCAACGCTCGGGCGATGTGGCCTTACTCAAACAAATAGGCCCGCAGTTCGGGCTGGAGGTTCACACACTTTCCGAGGTCAAAGATCAACAAGGCCATCGTGTTTCAAGCTCTGAGGTTCGTGCTGCACTGGCCGCAGGCGATCTGACACAAGCCCAAAGCCTGCTCGGACGCCCTTACGCAATGACTGGCCATGTCGTACACGGTAAAAAGCTTGGTCGCACCTTGAATATGCCCACCTTAAATATGCGTGTGACCCCAAGGTGTGCTGCCCGCTCAGGCATCTACGTTGTGCGGGTGCACGGTTTAGCGCAACAGGCCTTGTCTGGAGTCGCGAGCCTGGGCGTACGCCCAACCGTCGAAGACGATGGCCGTATCTTGCTCGAGACCCATCTTTTCGATGTCAATATCGATGCGTACGGTAAACTCATCCGCGTAGAGCTTCTCAAACATCTTCGAGACGAAGAGAAGTTTCCTGATCTCCCAACCCTGACTGCCGCCATGCATGCCGATGCACAGCATGCGCGGGCTTATTTTGCGCCCCATGGACTATAAACAAACACTCAATCTGCCCGACACACCGTTTCCGATGCGTGGTGACCTGCCTCGCCGCGAACCCCTGTGGGTCGCACAATGGCAAGAAAAACGCGTTTATCAGGCGATTCGTGAGGCCAGCAAAGGGCGCCCGACGTTTTTACTGCACGATGGCCCACCCTACGCAAATGGCGACATTCATATTGGGCATGCCGTCAACAAAATCCTAAAAGACATCATCGTCAAAAGCCGCAACATGGCTGGCTTTGATGCGGCCTATGTACCGGGCTGGGATTGCCACGGTATGCCCATTGAAATCCAGATTGAAAAGAAGTACGGCAAACATTTGCCAGTGGCTGAAGTGCAAGCCAAAGCGCGCGCCTACGCCCTTGAGCAAATTGAGCGCCAAAAAAAGGATTTCGAACGACTCGGTGTGTTGGGCGACTGGAATCGCCCCTACATGACCATGAACTTCAGCAACGAAGCGAACGAAATTCGTGCACTGGGTCGGATCCTAGACAAAGGTTATGTATTCAGAGGGCTCAAGCCCGTGAACTGGTGCTTTGATTGCGGTTCGGCCTTGGCTGAAGCCGAGGTTGAGTACGCCGATCGCAAAGATCCGGCCATTCATGTCGCGTTTCCGTTTATCGATCGCGCTGCACTCGCAAAAGCCTTTGGTCTGCACGAGGTTGAGCCTGGCGCCTTGGTGATCTGGACAACAACTCCCTGGACCATCCCCTCAAACCAAGCGCTGAACCTGCACCCAGAATTCGAATATGCCTTGGTGCGTGTCAGTCCGGCACCGGCCACGGGTGCGCTGCTGCTGATCGCACTCGATCGGGTCCAAGCTTGTCTCAAAGAATGGAACCTACAGGGCGAAGTGATTGCTCGTTGCCTGGGCCAAGCGTTAAACAAACTCGAATTTGAACACCCACTCGCGCGCTTTGACGCGGGCTATCAACGCACTGCCCCAGTCTACTTGGGCGATTACGTGACGCTCGACACCGGTACAGGCGTGGTGCACTCAGCACCCGCCTACGGGATTGAAGACTTTTTATCTTGCAAAGCGAACGGCATGAAAGATGCCGATATCATCAGCCCTGTCATGGGCGATGGTAAGTTCGTGCCAAGTTTGCCTGGTTTCGGCGGCTTAAGCATTTGGGCCGCTAATCCAAAAATTGTTGAAGCCTTGACCCAAGCCGGCACCCTGCTCAAGCAAGAACCACACGCGCACAGCTACATGCACTGCTGGCGCCATAAGACACCAATCATCTATCGGGCAACCAGTCAGTGGTTTGCTGGGATGGATGTGCAACCCAAAGACCACGCGCCAACGCTGCGTACCAGCGCGCTAGCCGCGATTGAGGCCACCGCTTTTTACCCAGCCTGGGGGCGCGCGCGCCTGCACGCGATGATCGCGAACCGGCCAGACTGGACCTTATCGCGGCAGCGCCAATGGGGCGTGCCCATGGCCTTCTTTCTTCACAAAGAAACCGGCGCCTTGCACCCCGATACCCCAGCATTACTTGAGGCCGTTGCCAAGCTGGTTGAGCAACGCGGCATCGAAGCCTGGCAAGCGGTTGAACCCTCTGATTTACTCGGGCCTGAGGCCGATCAATACGAAAAAAATCGCGACACACTCGATGTATGGTTTGACTCGGGCACGACCCATGCAACCGTGCTAGGTGGTTTGAATAATGCACAGCAAGGCTCGCATGGCGAGTTGCCTTGGCCAGCCGATATGTACCTTGAAGGCTCGGATCAACATCGCGGCTGGTTTCATTCGTCGCTCTTAACGGGCTGCATGCTCGAAGGCCGCGCCCCTTACAACAGTTTGTTGACGCACGGCTTTGTGGTTGACGGACAGGGCCGCAAAATGAGTAAGTCAGTGGGCAATGTCATTGCGCCTCAAAAAGTCTCTGACAGCCTAGGTGCCGAGATCTTGCGCTTGTGGGTCGCCAGCACCGACTACTCGGGCGAGTTATCCATCTCTGACGAAATCCTCAAGCGAGTGGTAGAAAGCTATCGCCGTATTCGTAACACCTTACGTTTTTTACTCGCCAACTTGGCCGACTTTGACGCAGCAAAAGATGCAGTGTCGCCCGAAAGCATGCTTGAAATTGATCGCTATGCACTGGCGATGACGGCTCAGATGCAGGCCGAGGTGCTCAAAAGCTTTGAGCAATACGAGTTTCAACCGGCAATGTCTCGGTTGCAACATTTTTGCTCTGAAGATTTAGGCTCGTTTTACCTAGATGTCTTAAAAGACCGCTTGTATACCTCAGCACCTAAGAGCCAGGCACGTCGCTCGGCACAAACGGCGTTGTTGCACATCACGCAGACTTTGCTCAAGCTGATGGCGCCGATTCTGTCCTTCACCGCTGAAGAAGCCTGGGGCATTTTATGTACATCTACCTTAGCGAATCAGCCTGATACCAGTCGCCTCACGATTTTCACCGAGTGCTATCACTCAGTACCGACCATTGCAGAGGCTGACACGTTGCAACAGCGCTGGTCTCGCTTGCGTGAAATTCGTGGGCTTGTGACGCGCAAGCTCGAAGAGCTTCGCACAGCTGGCAGTATCGGCTCGTCTCTACAAGGCGAAGTTGACCTCACGGCGCAGGGTACCGATCTCGCTTTGTTACAGAGCGTTGCAGAGCAACTACCTTTCATCTTGATTGTGTCCAGAGTTGGCGTTCATGCCTCGACGATGCCCAACCAAACTGAACTCGCGATCAGCATTGCGCCGTCGCAGCATAAGAAATGTGAACGGTGCTGGCACTGGCGTGACGATATCGGCCACGACGCCGAGCACCCTGATATTTGCGGGCGTTGTGTCAGCAACCTACACGAAGCACACGCAAACGGCTAAATGAGCATGGGAGCCCATTCACAAGCACACGCAAACGACGATGTCAGCATGAGCGTCAATTCACAAGCACGCGCAAACGGCTGAGTCACAATGAGTGTCAACCCTCAAGCAGACCCGCAGGCTCAGGCCTCGCCACCGCTCACCCGCTGGCTGGTTCTCGCTGGGTGTTTGTTGATCATCGATCAACTGACCAAGCTTTGGTTTGATTCATCCTTACGCTACGGCGAACGGGTGCAAGTCTTGCCCTTCTTTGACTTCACGCTGCTCTATAACCCTGGTGCGGCGTTTAGCTTTTTGGCAGACCAAGCAGGGTGGCAGCGCTGGTTTTTTACGGTATTGGGCTTGGGCGCAGCAGTTTTTATGCTGTGGATGATGCACACCAACCGCACACAGCGGCGCCTCTTACTGGCCCTAGCTTTGATTTTGAGTGGGGCCTTGGGCAATGTCATCGACCG
>JAIPCU010000102.1 GCA_021738045.1 Candidatus Methylopumilus sp.
AGTCTGTTCAAATTCTTTGTTATTGATGAAGGAAGGTTATGCAACCACTCAAAGGTATTAAAGTGGTCGATCTTAGCAAGGTGCTGGCTGGGCCACTTTGCGCACAATATCTTGGCGAGTTGGGTGCTGAGATCATTAAGATTGAGCCTGTGGGTCAGGGGGATGATACCCGCGGATGGCTACCACAGACGAATGGTCAATCCGCAATCTTTATGGCGGTCAACCATAACAAGCGTAGCCTCGCGCTCGATTTAAAAACCCAAGCGGGTCAGAAGATTTTGCACGAACTAGTGCAAAGCGCAGACGTCGTCTTGCAGGGTTTTAGTGGTGGTACCGCTGCAAAGCTTAAAGTTGATCATGCGACCTTAAGCGCGCTGAATCCAAAGCTGATCTACTGCGAAATTTCAGGCTATGGGCGTGCTGGGCCACTTGGAGACGAGCCCGGCTATGACGTGATGCTGCAGGCGTTTAGCGGCATGATCAGCACGATGGGAGCGCCAGAGGGCGCCTTTGCCAGGGCAAGCTTTTCGCCCGTTGACATGGGTACCGGCATGTTAGGGCTCAGTGGTGTGCTGGCAGCACTGCTCGAGCGTGGGCGAACTGGCAAGGGTGTTTACCTTGAGTTGTCGTTGCTCGATACATCCCTTGGATTTCTGACTTACATGGCACAGAGCTACTGGCAAAGCGGAATTGATCCAAAGCCGATGGGGACGGGGCATCCCTCAATGTGCCCCTATCAAGTTTTTGAAACGGCCGATCAGCCCATCATGCTCGGTGCCGGCAACGATGCACAATGGCGACGCTTTTGCTCAGTCGCAGGCTTAGAAGAGCATGTTGATCGCCCAGATCTTGCGACAAATGCGCTACGCGTTAAAAACATGAGCACCACCGTTGCGCTTGTGCAGACAAAGATGAAAACCAAGACGCTTGCGCAGTGGCTTGAGTGCTTAAGCATAAATGGGGTACCCGCTGCACCCATTCATAAACTGAGCGAAGCCTTGGCACACCCCCAGGTGGCTGCTAGAGGGTTGATTGTTCAAACCGAACACCCAACGGTAGGCGCGCTACAGCAAATTGGGTTGCCGATTAAGTTTCAAGACGAAGATCGCCGGGCGCATCGACCGCCGCCCTTGTTGGGAGAACACTCGCAAGAGGTCTTGTCTGAACTCGGTTATTCAGACGAGGCAATTCAAGCTTTACGTAGCACTGGCGTTATACAGTCAGCCAGTGACGTGGATGTATGTAAATGACTTTGAGAGGCACCGTGTACGTCAGAGGAAAAGGGTTTCGGAAAAAACTACAGTTTGATCCGATGAACCCAAATCCGAGCTCATTCATACATTTTTTATTTGCTTTTTAATTCGGCTTTTTTATAAAACAAAGAATCAAAAACATGAAATACATCACTTATTCAGTCATCGATCAAATCGCAGAGATCAGTCTGAACCACGCGCCCGTCAACGCCTTGAACATCCCGATGCTTGTTGAGATCGTTGCGGCCTTCAAAGCCGCGCGCGATGACGATCAAGTGCGGGCTGTCATTTTAGCTAGCACCCTGCCAAAACGTTTTTGCGCAGGACTTGATCTGGATATTTTGCTTGATGAAACAGGTAAATCGGTACGTGAATTCTTAGACCAGCTTTATATCGAACTTGCAGATATCCAGCACACCTTGGGTAAGCCGTCGATCGCAGCGATTGACGGCGCAGCGCGTGCTGGCGGAATGACCCTATCGATCTCTTGTAACGTGATCATTGCGAGTCGCTCAGCAACCTTTGGCTATCCAGAAATTGACGTCGGCATGATTCCCGCCATCCACTTCATTCACCTGCCCTCAATCATCGGACGACATCGAGCATTTGAAATTCTTTTTAGCGGCCGTGTCTTTGATACGCAAGAGGCCCTTGAACTTGGCTTGGTGAGCCAAATGGTTGACGATGGCACGGCTCTGCAAGCCGCACGTGTCATGGCGAAGATGTTTGCCTCTAAATCGCCTAATGTGATGCGAATGGGACACCAGGCTTTTATGCGAATCAATGACGTAGGCTACCGTCGCGACATCGGAGCTGTCGTTGATAGGTTTTGCGCCGTCGCCGCAAGCCCTGACGCTAAAGAAGGAATCAGCGCCTTTATTGAAAAACGGCCACCGAAGTGGCCGTCATCAAACTAAGACCTTGATTTTAATTTTTGACTAAAGGACAGACGCTCTTAGACAAAGGCCGGAACGCTTGGTCACCTGGGATGATTGCATTGATCTTCAACAGATCCCAAGGGCCCTTTGACTCAGAAGGCTTTTTCGCTTCGGCTAGATACATGTCGTGCACCATACGACCGTCGACACGGATCTTGCCTTTTGTCGCAAAGAAGTCGTTGATTTCGAGCTCTCTCATCTTGGCGGCAACTGCATCGGCATCATCTGTGCCAGCGGCGGCAACAGACTTCAAATAATGCATCGTTGCTGAATAAGCACCAGCCTGTACCATGGTTGGCATATCACCTTTGTTACGCTCGCCAAAACGTTTTGAAAAAGCACGTGTTTCGTCGGTGCGATCCCAGTAAAAACCATCGGTGAACATCAAGCCCTGCGCGACTGACAAGCCCATCCCTTTGATATCAGACAAAAACATCAATAAGGTGGCCATTTGTTGCCCACCTTTGATAATGCCAAATTCTGAAGCTTGACGTACAGAATTCTGCGCGTCTGAGCCGGCATTGGCCAGACCAATGATTTTGGCTTTTGATGCCTGTGCTTGTAATAAGTACGACGAGAAGTCAGGCGAATTTAATGGCGCACGCACACTGCCAAGAACTTTACCGCCATTGGCAACCACAACTTCAGCCGTATCTTTTTCTAGGGCATGACCAAAAGCATAATCAGCCGTAATGAAAAACCAGCTGTTACCGCCTCCCTTAGTAATCGCGGCGCCCGTACCGTGAGCCATTGCATAGGTGTCGTAAGTGTAATGGACGCCGTACGGTGAGCATTCAGCATTGGTCAAGGCCGAGCTTGCCGAGCCCGAAAAAATCACCAGGCGCTTTTTCTCACGAGCGAGTTTTTGCATCGCTAACGCCGAGGCAGAGTCGGTTGACTCAATGACCATTTTGACGTCGTCGCGGTCGTACCATTCGCGCACGCGTGCAGCAGTAATATCAACCTTGTTCTGATAATTCGCCGAAAGTAACTCGATTGGGCGGCCCAACACCTTGCCGCCGAAATCTTCGATTGCCATCTTGACTGCGCTCACCATGTTTGGGCCGCCAATGGCGGAATAAATACCCGACATATCGACAATGGCACCAATGCGAAGCGGTTTGACGTCTTGCGCAGAGGCAAGATTAGTTAGTGCGCTTGCGCCCAGTATGCCAGCGGCAAGAAGAGTAGAAAGAACCATTTTTTTAAAATTCATTGAGTGTCTCTGTTCGTAAAAATAGTTTGAACGACAGCGTATAGCGCCGAGTTTCATGAAAACCAAACCCATATTGCCTGAAATAGATCGAAATTGCTGTTGCCCTGAGCTAGAGAAAACCCTTGTTTGAGGTGCTTTTCGTTCGTATACACTCATCTAAACGCTTGAACTGCAAGCGATTAAACAATTAAAAGCCTAGAGATCCGCCATGACTGAGAGTGCGAGCAATCCTAAAAAAACCCTAGCCGAGATGCAAAATGCTTGGAATCTGGCCGCCAAGGTCTGGAATCCAAAGGCGCTGGCAAAACTGTATGCATACAATGCCTTGTTTTATGGCGGTCGCTCAGGACATTCAGTTGGGGTCGCTGCAATTCAAGCCTACTTTGCATCCTATGATGGCATCATTCAGTCGGCAGTACTCGACTTGATCGAACAAGAGTTTGTGCAGATCAGCCCAGAAAGTTTTGTATCGCAAGGGTTAGGGGCTTTTTCGTTTGTATTGGCAGGGGGGCGTCAGACTCAATCGGTACTGCGTACGACGCTCGTGTTAAGTCAGCTGAACGGACACTGGAAAATTCAATTGCATCATTTTTCGGTTACCCCTGAAGTGCCGCCTCTTGGCGATCACTGAGAAATAATCCTATTAGTTAGCGATGCAATAAAGATAATCGTGGCCATCTATTTGGGCTATAAAAGACAATCGCAAACCTGAGCGAGACGCTAGTTTCGCTAAGGTTTGATCAAAAAACCGTATATATAACGGCTAAGGAGACAGCTTGAAAATCACCGCAATCGAAGACCTCCATGCTGATGGTGGCTGGCGCACGCTATCGTTTTTGAAAATCACAACCGATACAGGTTTGATAGGTTGGTCAGAGTTCAGCGAGGGCAGTGCAGCGCCGGGCTTAACTGGTGTCATCCGCAAACTTGGACAAAGCTTACTGGGCTCAGACCCACGACAAATCAATCTGATTCATGCCAACTTGTTTGCAGTCACGCGAATATTTTCTGGTGGGTTGATTGCTCAGGCCATTGCTGCACTTGAAAATGCCTGCTTAGACTTAAAAGCTAAAGAACTAAATGTTCCGATGCATCAATTATTTGGTGGCGCCTTACGTAAAACGCTGCCGATCTATTGGTCGCAATGCGGTACCTTGCGCTCGCGTTTTGCACCGGTGTTTGATGCAGCACCCTTGCACTCGTTAGACGATATCGTGACGTTAGGGCAAGAGGCTAAGGCGCGCGGTTTCAAAGCGCTCAAGACTAATATTCTTTCGTTTGAAAACGGCATCTGTAGTAATTATCGACCAGGCTTTGGTATTGGTACAGGCTTTCCTGAGTTAAATCTTGACGATAAACTTCTTGCCACGATTGTTGAATTGCTTGCGGCCTTTGAGCAGGGCGCCGGAAAAGAGGTGAAGTTGGCGCTCGATCTGAATTTTCACTTTAAGCCTGAAGGTGCCAAAAGGATCGCACGCGCGCTTGAGCGATTTAATCTGATGTGGCTTGAAGTCGACATACAAGATCCTAAAGCCTTGGCTGAAGTCAAGCAATCAACCACGACACGAATCTCGTCGCTTGAAACGTTGCTGGGCCGGCAAGCGCTTCGCCCTTATCTTGAGGCCAACTCTGCAGACGTGGCGATTATTGACCCGCAATGGAACGGCTTGCTCGAGTCAACCAAAATGGCGACCATGGCTGAGAGTTATGAAATCAACGTCGCTTCGCATAACTATCACGGACAACTGTCTTCGCTGATGGGGGCGCATTTTTCAGCAGCGACTTCAAATTTCAGCATCATGGAGTACGTCGTCGACGAAGCTGCGTTTACGCGCGAATACATGACCCATCCGATTCAAATCGTCGATGGCGAGATCATCTTGCCCGAGGGCCCCGGCTGGGGCTCAGATATTAATGAAGAGGCTGTGCGTGCAAGGCCTGTCAAATTGCTCACTTAAAATAATGGTTTAGCCGCGGCTTTTTGGCATATCATCAATCCATACAAACTGAGATAGCGTGTTGTCATGAAAATAAAATCTATTCACGCACGTTGGCTACATGTCCCCATCCCTTTTGAAAAACAGCACGTCTCGGATTTTGGACGAGTCGCCTCCTTTGATTCGGTATTGGTTCGAATTGAAACTGTTTGTGGGTTGGTTGGTTGGGGCGAGGCAAAAGAGGAGGTTGGTAGTGAGGGCAACAGCCACGGTGTGGTTGCAATCATTAATCAAAAATTTGGGCCTGCGTTGATTGGAGAAGACCCACGCGAGATTAATCGTTTGTATGAGTTGATGTACAACGGCTGTCGCGGGCACTACGCGTTAGCGCACGGACATGTCTTTCCAATTTTGGGTAGACGTGGAGTTTCGATTTCTGCGATGAGCGGCATTGACCTTGCTTTATGGGATTTATTAGGTAAGCATTTAAATGCACCGGTGTGGCGTTTGCTAGGAGGGCGCAAAGCTTCGCATATGGCCGCCTACGCTTCAGGGGGTTGGGCCGACGTCGATCATATTGGCGAACAACTATTAGGTTACGTGGCTAAGGGTGGGTTCAAAGCAGTCAAGATGCGAGTTGGAGTCATTGATGGAGATCCACTTCAATCTGCAAAAAGAGTGATCGCTGCACGCGAGGCGCTTGGGCCTGATATCGGGCTAGCCTGTGATGCGCATGGTACCTACAACGTGGCTCAGGCTAAACGGTTTTGTCGGTTGGTCGAAGACTGTAATCTGCTGTGGTTCGAAGAGCCGGTGACGGCCGATGATAAGCGGGGGATGGCCGAAGTACGTGCGGCGACTGCGATACCGATCGCCGCTGGTGAAAGTGAATTCAATCGTTTTGACTTTCGTGATTTAGCTGAGCTTCGGGCTGCGGACATCTTCCAGCCAGACCTTGCAATTTGTGGGGGCATCTCAGAGGCGATGCGGATCGGTGCAATCGCGTCAGCCTGGAATTTGCGGCTTGCGCCGCATCTGTGGACCGGCGCACTCGCTTTTGCTGCGGGCATGCATGTTGCGGCAGCGTCGCCAGCGGGATGGCTGTTAGAGTACTCTTTGGGTGCAAATCCATTATTGCAAGAGCTTGCGGTCGAGCAGTTCACTGTTCATGAGGGCATGGTTGAAATTCCAGACCGCCCTGGACTGGGGATCACCGTTCGACAAGAGTTTGTTGATCGCTATGCTGTTACATAACTAACAAATGGCCACCATTTTCTAGGATCTACCAAGGTTGTGAAAGATTCGCGTGCTCGTATTGACTAGTAGAAAACGTGTTGGTTTTGATTAACTATTCTTTGTAGGTGGGATTGCTATGCTGAGCCGTATCGCTTTGATTGCTAGATTAAGTCTAGGCTTGTTGGTATCTGGCTGTTTGTTGAATGTCGCTCATTCGCAAACCGCATACCCTACCAAAGGACTCCGTATCGTTGTGCCCTTTGCGCCTGGTGGTGCGACTGATATTTTGGCCCGCATGGCGGCGCAGCATTTGACGCAAGTATGGGCGCAGCCTGTTGTCGTTGAAAACAAACCTGGCGCGGGCGGCAATATTGGTGCAGATGCTGGAGCGAAAGCCGCGGCGGATGGCTACACCTTAACCCTCGCTGCAGCCGGTTTTATGGCGGTTAATCCGTCGTTGTATACGAATCTGACATACAACTCAGTCACTGATTTTTCGCCCGTGATCTTACTGGTTAAGGCACCTTTATTATTGGTTGTGAATCCTGCCGTCCAAGCGCAGTCTCTGAGTGAGTTCATTGAATTAGCGAGGCGTAATCCTGGCAAAATTAACTTGGGAAATGGAGGTACGGGTACCGCGCAACATTTAGGGGGTGTCAGTTTTAGTTTGGCTGCAAACATTGACTTGAACCATGTTCCATACAAGGGTAGTGCACCCGCGACAACTGACTTACTTGGTGGTATCACTGATGCACAGTTCGACAATATGGTTACGCTTGTGCCCTATGTCAAAAGTGGAAAACTTCGTGCGTTAGCCGTTTCGTCATTGCAGCGCGTAGCGGCAATGCCAGATGTACCCACGATGGCCGAAAGCGCCTTACCAGGCTTTGAGACAGGTACTTGGTATGGCATTGTGGCGCCCAAAAATACTCCAACAGACATCGTCGATAAGCTTAACGGTGAATTGCGAAAAATGTTGAGCGTGCCTGAAGTGAAAGACAAGCTTGCTGCCATGGGTCTTGAGGCGAGTCCAAACACACCTGCTGAGTTTAGTGCGCTTATTCGCAGCGAGATTGTGAAGTACGCAGCAATCGTGAAGTCGGCAAAAATCAGTGCAAATTAATATCCGCGCGACCCTAAAGGGCGGGGATGCCTATCGCCTAAAATCCCTCTAACTCTTGTGAGAAAAGTGGGCCCACGATCTATCGCCTCTCGAAGGTTTAGTTTGTATAAATTAAGATTAGTAACAATTTAATACAAAATAAATAGCTGAGAGATGCAGTTTTCCTAGGTTTAGTCGGCGCTAAAATAAGCCCCCGACGCACGCCTTAGATCCAGACAGGTGGGCGTTTGGATCGCAAAATAGGAGCCGACTTGAGCATACGATTGAGTGTTGTTTTGTCTGATGATTTAAATCACGATATTGATCGAGTTGCAGGTTCTGCTGCAAACAAGAGCGAAGTGTTTAGAAAAGCTCTGCAACTCTATCTTGCGGCATGCGATGCCCAATCACGTGGTTTAAAGCTTGGTTTGTTTGAACCGGGTGAGCAAAGAGTTCAGACTGAAATCACGGGGCTGTGATGCGTACACTCGATTTGAGTGCGCCGCCTCGGAATCACACGTATACCGTTTCTTTATGTCCCGACGAAAAAAAAGGCGATCGTTTTGTTCGACTCGCCAAAGAGATTGTTTTGGTTGGATTGGCTGCGGGGTTCGTGATTCTGATTGGCTGGATTTGCGTTCAGGCGCTGTTTTCGACGCATTCAACGGCCGAAGAAAAGAAATGGGCCATGTCAACGATCACGGCGATTTCCGGTGGATTAGTTGGCTATTTGATTCATTCTCGTTGAAGGCGGTTGACCACGATGAGCGGTATAAAACTTAGATAGTTTTTACCGCAGTGTTAATTCAATCGTCAACCTTAGGAATGGCGGCTGATGTCGCCGCCCGCTGAATGATTGCAATCGAGTCTTCTACAAATTTTTTAAACTCTGCGGGTGTACTCGGTGCTGGTGTCATACCCTGTTTTTCAATCAACGCCACGATATCGGGTGCTTTGAGGGCCTCGACAACGGCCGCGTTGAGTTCTGCCACAATTGTTGGTGGGATACCTTTTGGGCCGATCATGCCAAACCATGTGGGCATCTCAAGCTCACTGATGCCAGATTCGCGACTGGTCGGTACGTTCGGTAATTCGTTTGAGCGAGTTGCCGTCGTGACGAGTAGTGGGCGTAACTTTCCTGATCGAATTTGCTGTAACGGTGAGGTAATCATGTCGAACATTAGCGGTGAGTCACCGTTTAACTGAGCAACGGTTGCTTCGCCCGTACCTTTATACGGCACGTGAGTTGCGCGAATTCCAGTTTGTTGAGACAGTATCTCAAAAAATATGTGGCCTGCTGAACCAACGCCAAACGAGGCATAGTTCAGTTTTTGTGGGTTCGCCTTCGCATAGGTAACGAGTTCGGCAATCGAATTGATAGGTAAGGCGGCATTAACAGTCAATACAAAAGGCGCCTCAAGGACTTTGGAAATAAATGTAAAGTCGGCGACCGAGTCATACGGTAATTTTGCTCTGACCGCAGGCTGCACAATATGCGAAATCGAATTCATTCCGATTGTGTAACCATCAGGAGCCGCTGTGGCGGTTGCATTCAGGCCGATTGTTGTACCCGCACCCGGGCGGTTGACCACAATGACCGGTTGTTTCCAGCGTGCCGAAAGCTTTTGAGCTAACGAGCGACTCGTCGCATCCGCTGAGCCACCAGCAGGGAAAGGTACGATCAGGGTAACGGCTTTACTCGGAAAAACCTCTGATTGTGCATGTATGGCTGGCGCGCATAACGCAATGGTAAAGAAAAAGACTAGTTTTAGTACCGAGCGAGAAAAAATCTTGATTTGTGATGACTCCGCATTCGTTTTAATTGACTTTTGGTGCGCTGAGTGTCGTGCGATGCATGTGGCGTCGCTGTGGCAATTTGAAATCACCGGTCGCGCGATGTAGGGCAGAATAGTTGTCCCATAGAACGATGTCGCCAACACGCCAGACATGTCGATACACAACCTCAGGTCGAATGACATGATTCACGAGAGTGTTGATGAGTTCTTCAGAGTCTTGTGCCGATAGGCCGATCACTTGACTAATGACGCCCTGAACGACATGCAGGCTTTTTTTACCAGTAATGGGATGTGTTCTGACCAAAGGGTGCGTAATCTCGTTATTCTTAATTTTTTCACGCGCAGCAACAACTTCTTTTAGGTAGATATTATCTTTTGCTTTTTCGGGCGTATGCCCGACATACTCGCCATATTTTCGTGAGCTAAAGACTGCGCTGAGTTGATTGACTTGTTCTTTTAGCGGTTCGGATAAGGTTTCGTAGGCATAGCGTGTGCTCGCAAAGTACGTGTCTCCAAGTGGGCGCGTACCATCATGCGGGACTTCTACCGCATATAAGAACGATCCACGCGGCGGCGTCGCGACGTACCACATGTCGCTATGCCAGTAGCGACCTGCATCTTCCATGCCCACTGGTTTCCCTTCATCGAGCAGATTCGAAACAATGAAAATCTCTGGATTTTCTTTCATGTTGAAACGATCGAAGACAAATCGGTCTAAAGATCCAAAACGACGGCTGAAATTGAGTTGCTGATCTGGAGTCAGTTTTTGATCGCGGATAACCACGACGCCGTAGGTTTTGTAGGCATCGTCAATGTCTTTGAACGTTTGTTCGTCAAGATTATTTAAATCTACACCACGGATCTCGTGTCCGAG
>JAIPCU010000103.1 GCA_021738045.1 Candidatus Methylopumilus sp.
ATTTTTTGCTCAAGCGAGTTGATACGATTTTCGTACAACACGCGCATGGCTTGGATGGTGTCTTGAAGCTTAGCAAGATCGGCTGCGGTTGCCGGCGGCGATGCAGTTTGAGCGAGGCTGGGCTGCGCCAGCACAAAAGCGGCAACAAAGCCTAAAGCTACGCAGGCACGCGCAGCGTATTTAAGATTAAACATCTTTTGATCCTTAAATTGAACACGAGATCAACGCTGAAAAGCGTTGCGAGAGGGTGTTAACTTAAGAAGGTGGGCGGCCCACGTTGATTCGCGAGTTCGACCGGTGTCGCAAAACGGCAGACCGGTTGCGATCGCGGCTGCAAAGCATCCGCACGTGAAGCCGCTAACTGAGCGGTTTGAGACGTCAGACCAACAGTTTGAGCAACGTCCTCTAAACACTTGAGACATAACTCCGAGGCAGACGATACCTGCTCAGCGTGCGAAAAAACCGTTGCACTGGGTGGGCTGACGACGTCCTCTTCCATCACAGAATTTGGTAACGTCGTTGCGATGTCTGCGGTCACGGCCTTGGCCGAGGTTGCTTGAAGCGAGGTCGCAGCCTCGATAACGCGACTCGCTTCGTTGAGCGCGTGCTCTGGCCCGTGCCAAACCATGCTCAGGTGTAAGGCAAGAAACGCTAAAAGAGCCACACATGCCAGCACCCGACTGGCTGTCTTTCGACAGAAGTCAGGTGGCGACAGTACGATAGAGTGCGCAGTAGGCATCAAGCAACACTAAGTTATCACTATTGATAACATAGTATCACTTATTGATAATGAAATATCACTACCAATTAAAAAAGTCGACCAACCAACCTTTATAGGCCGACAATCCCGCCATCGTCTTTCGTGATCACGATCGTGGCTGAACGCGGGCGACCTGCAGGCCCATAACCCATATTGCCAGGCCAGGTGCTCTGGAATTTGAACTCAGTTGCATCCCCCAAGGCAGGCGTCAGCTCACCTGGGTGTTGGATATTGACGAACAGGGTCTTGCCGTCGGCCGTTTCAGTGACGCCAGTGACTTCAGCTCCTTTGGGACAAACCAAGAAACGCCTGAGCTTTGCTTCACCTAATGCTGCACCAATAAAGGTGTCTTGTTGGCTGGTTTGCTCTTGGCCTGCCACCACCATTTTATTATTCACCGTGACTTTACCGCCGTCACCTACCTGCCCCGGAATCGCTGCAAGCATCATGCAATTGGTCTCGTCGGTCATGGCACCGTCGTCGGTTTGTATCCAGCAAATACCGGTTGCCTTGCTAAACCACAAACCATCAGGCGAAGAAAAGGAATTGTTTGTCGTGAGCCCTGAAAGGTTGGCTGAGCCTGCATCGTCTTCTGCACCAAACAAAAAGATATCCCACTGAAACTGCAGCGCAGTCGAGCGATCGCTTTGCTCGTGGAAGCGAATAATATGACCGTTCGGGTTGCCCGAGTTCTTTTTGCCATCGACGTCAGCGTAAGCACGTGGGTTTGCAGCATCGACCTTTGCCGGATTGCGGTTCGCAGCATCGCTGTTGGTGAGCGCAAAATAGATTTCGCCGTTTTTGTGATTCACTGCGCCCCATTCAGGACGATCCATCGGTGTGGCACCCACCGCGTCAGCCGCTAATCGCACGTTCACCAGAACATCTGCTTGGTTCGCAAAAGCGTAATTTGCATACGAAGCAATTTTGGGATCCTTGAGCGTCAGTTCAAGCCATTGTCCTGTGCCGTCAGCCTTAAATTGCGCGACAAACAGCTTGCCTTCATTTAGATACTTATCACCAACGGCCATCCCGCCGCCCACATCTTTAGGATCCCAAAGAGCGGTGCTCACGAACTTATAAATATACTCATTACGCGTGTCACATCCCATGTAAAACGCGAGTGGCTCTCCGGCTTTGGGGGTCCCACAAACCGCGGCCTCGTGCGCGAACCGACCGAGCGCAATACGTTTTGCCGCAATTGACTCACGCGTGACAGGATCGATTTCAACAATGAAGCCAAAGGTGTTGGCTTCGTTTCTAAAGTCTTGTGCCGCCGATGCGCCACTTGCAGCTAAGTTCCAGCGCGTAAAGCGATTGTCCGTGTCTGACACGGTATGCCACCCTTGACTAGGTGCTTTTGGGCTTTGTGGATTAAGCGGTGTGCTCGCCACGCCATAACGCTTAAGAGACGCCTGCGATTTGGCATCGAGCGGTGCAGCACCGGGAGCAATCTGAAAATATCTCGCCCAATTCTCTTCACATGTCAGGTAGGTGCCCCAAGGCGTTTTACCGTGCCCGCAGTTATTCAACGTACCGCGAACCATCGAGCCCTTAGGATCAAAAGCCGTCGCCATCAGCGCGTGAATATTTTTCAACTCGGCTTGTGGCCCATGCACAGTCATCGGAGTTTGCGCCGTCAGTCGGCGGTTCAGCGGCGAGTCGAGTCGATAACTCCAGCCCTGTGGGCCTTTCGTCATTTCAACAACTGAGACCCCATGCAGGTTGATCTCTTTGAGCACCTCAAGTTCAGGGCGTACTCCCAAATCCCAGGCGCCGAACTGATCAAACTTTTTGCCTTGTTTGCCGTTTGAAGTCTGGCCCTTGGGGTGTAACAAGTGAGAGTCAGCTGAGCTTTCGTGATTGACTACCAACAGCGCACGACCGGTATCGCGCTCGGTGTACTGACCTTTTTCATCAATATAGAAAATGTCTATGCCATCGTGATGATCTCCGATCCGGGCAGACCAATCATCAAGCTCAAGGCCTTGATTAGAAAAGGCAGACACTTTATCGGTCAGCGGGTCGCCAGAGGCATGAAGAACCTTATAGCTATACCCTGCTGGTAATAGCACTGAGTCAAGCACACTTTTTTGAACAGAAGTAAACCCAAGGGTTGCAGCAGTATTTGTAGCAGTTGCTGCGTTCGCAAAAGGAATCAACGAGTCAGACAACAACCCTAGACCCGCCAACCCGATTGCACCCCGAATCAATTGCCGACGAGAAGGATTTTTAAGCGAAGCCGCCAAAACAGTCTGGAAATGTGGCTCAGTAGAGGGATTATCGGTATCAATGTCGGTGTCGATTGGGCGCATGGGAAGACTCTTCAAATAAAAATTGATCTGACTTCAATCAGACCACGTTTAAATGACAGGTTCGTGACGGATATCTAACATTAAGAGCGTCTGAGCACCTGACCCGCTCTTGCGTGGGTGGTGACGCCGTCTTGCCAACTCAGTACACCGTTGACATAGACTTGATGGATCCCAGCGGCCGGGCGCATCGGATCGGCGAATGTCGCGCTGTCTTTAATGTGTACTGGATCGAAGATCACCAAATCTGCCGCATAACCCTCTTTAATCAGACCTCGATCTTTCAGGCCAAAGCGCGCAGCCGAAAGACCAGTCATTTTGTGCACAGCCGTTTCAAGCGGAAACAGCTTGCGATCACGACTGTAGTGACCTAAGACTCTTGGAAACGCACCCCACAAACGCGGATGTGGAAACGTGTCGTGTGGCAAACCATCTGAACCAATCATCGTTTCTGGATAGGCCAGGATTCGCTCAACATCGTCCTCATCCATCGAAAAATAAATAGCGCCTGCGGGTTGCAGCGATGCCAAAAACTCAGTCAACGGTAAGTCTTGCTCTTTGAGCAACTCATCAACATAACGGCCGCTTGTCTCGGGCTTTGCCTTAGACCAAGCGATCAAGGTTCGTGAGGCTTGCTCAACGGTATCTTGCCGCAACACGGTTGACGACGCGACATACGGGTAACAATCGAGGCACACATCGCCTTGCGCACGCATCTGATCAACGAGAGCAAGCGTTTCGCGCGAGCGCCCGAAGTTTTCTTGGCCATTGACTTTGTGATGCGACAGCACTTGCCGCACACCCAATTCTTTAGCGATTGACATGGCCTCAGTCATGGCCTCAAGCACTTGCGCCGCTTCGTTACGAATGTGCGACGCGATCAATGCCGTGCCGCCGCGCAAGGGTTCAAACACGGCTTGAATTTCAGCTGCGGTCGCAGCCTGCGCCGGCGCATAAAACAGACCTGTCGACACCCCGACCACACCAGCATCAAGGGCCTCTTGAACCAGTACCTGCATGTTTGCGATTTCAGCATCATTAGCGGGTCGCGTCAGGTCAGACATGGTGACCGCACGCAACGTAGTATGACCAAGCAAGGCCGCCATGTTGACAGCAGGCGGATTTTTTTCAAGCGCTGCGAAATAATCTGCAAACGTCTCGTAACGCTGGCTAGGGCCATTCGCAATCAAATTCAAAGGTGCAATCGCTTCAGTTTGTCCCAGCGGCGCCAAGCTCAAACCGCAATTACCTGTGATAACGGTGGTGGCACCTTGGCTGACTTTTGCAGCCATCGAGGGGTCGGCCAGCAGCAGACGGTCGTCGTGCGTATGCACATCGATAAAGCCAGGGGTGATTGCCAAACCCTTCAAATCGATTGTCTTAGCCGCGGCATAGTTGAGCGCCTTGCCAACGCCGACGATACGGCCATCTTTGACAGCAACGCTAGCTTCGCGCCGTGCCTGACCGCTACCATCGATCACTACACCATTTATCAACAACAGATCACAGTTCAACATGTCTAGCCGCCTTAACTTAGAAAGCAAAGATTGAAGATTCGCACATGAACCACTCGGACCGGCAAGAAAAATGCACGGAAAAGTGCTCAGATGCCACGCAAAACGAGTCTACACCGTATATTTTCACTTGCCGCCACCCTAAACGAAAATTATTCTTATTTGCTAAAGCTGATACCATTTTGCCTGAGCGGCTGAAAAAGCCGAGCTGGTTGTATTTTTCACTATTTCGTTTTTTTAAACTCTGACTCTTGCTCGACTGATCAGCCCCATACTTGACGTTCGCTCGCCCGACTGCCCTGTACGATCGCCAGATATACGAACGCAAGCACCAAAATGAGATGCGCATGAATCCCCCCGCCCACGCTTTTACCAATCCACAGGCCGAGCCAAGCCTTTCAGCTTATGGTGCCAAACGCGCCAGCGTCATGAGCCAAGCAGGGTTCGACGCCGCATTCGCCGAAATCTCAAGCTGGCCAGGCTACGCCCCAACCCCCTTGGTATCTTTACCCAAATTGGCGCAACAGCTTGGTGTGGCTGAAATCCTTTACAAAGACGAGCGCGGCCGCTTTGGTCTGGGCAGCTTCAAAGCGTTAGGCGGAGCCTACGCTGTGGCCAACGTCTTGCGCCTCAAGGTACAGCACGCACAGGGCCTCTCACACGTCAGCTCAAAAGAACTATTGTCAGGTGCCTTCAAAGACTTAATCAAGGCCTCTACCGTCACCTGTGCAACCGATGGCAACCATGGGCGCTCGGTCGCCTGGGGTGCCCGTCTGTTTGGCTGCAAATGTGTAATCTACGTACACGAAACGGTCAGCCAAGGCCGACGCGATGCCATCGCACACTACGGCGCCGAGGTACGCGAAGTCAAGGGCAATTACGACGACGCGGTTCGGTTTGCCGCTACGACTGCCGCCGCAGAGGGCTGGACCGTCGTCTCTGACACCTCGTACCCCGGTTACCGCGACATTCCGCTTGATGTGATGCATGGTTATGGCGTCATGGCCTCAGAAATTGTGACCCAAATGTCTTCAAGGCAACCACCCACACACGTCTTTGCGCAAGCTGGCGTCGGGGCTTTAGCTTCGGCGGTCTGTGCAAACTTTTGGCTGCAATGGGGTGCGCAACGCCCTCTCTTTGTTGTGACTGAGCCCACACAGGCAGATTGTGTGTACAAAAGCTTACAGGCGGGTCATCGCACAGTTGTTGAAGGTTCGCTTGATACGGTGATGGCGGGTCTAGCCTGCGGCGAGGTTTCTGAACTCGCCTGGGAAATTCTGCACGGCGGCACAAACGTCGCCGTAGCCGTAGACGATGCCTACGCCCTTGAAGCCATGCAAATATTAGCGCAGCCACACTCAGGTGACCCTGCGATCGTGGCTGGCGAAACCGGTGGAGTCGGTCTAGCTGCACTTTTAGCTGCGCGCGATCACGCCAACATCCGCCTACAACTCCAACTCGATGCACACTCGCGTGTCTTATTACTAGGCAGCGAAGGTGACACCGATCCCGTCATTTACCGACAAGTTATTGGAAAAACCGCCTCTGAGGTCCTCGCATGAACATCCTTGACTCACGCACACTTGACTTACGGATCCAGCCCGGACCGCTACTCGAACAACTCAATACGCTCGCTGACATTGGCATGACCCCAGAGGGTGCCTGTTGTCGGTTAGCACTCTCTGACGAGGATCGCCTCGGCCGAGATCTGCTCATTACGTGGATGGAAGCGCTAAAGCTCGAGGTCAGTATCGATCCGATTGGCAATATTTTTGGCTGGCGCGCCGGGCTCGAAGAGCTGCCGCCCGTAATGACGGGATCGCACATCGATACAGTTCGCACTGGCGGTCGTTATGACGGCCCCTTAGGCGTACTTGGTGGGCTTGAGGTGGTTCGCACCTTGAATGAAGCCGGTATCGTGACGCGCCGTCCGATTGTAGTGGCTGCGTTCACAAACGAAGAAGGTGCCCGCTTTCACCCAGACATGCTCGGTTCACTCGTCTACGTTGGCGGCTTGTCACTTGATGAGGCCTACGCCTCACACAGCGCGGATGGCAAAATCCTGATCGACGAGCTGACTAAAATTGGCTACGTTGGTAAGGCTGCCCTACCCTTGTGCAAACCGCACGCATTTGTTGAGTTACACATTGAACAAGGCCCGATTCTTGACATTGAAGGCGTCACGATTGGTGCGGTACGCGACCTGCAAGGCATTTCTTGGCAAGAGCTGACTATTGTGGGGCAATCAAACCACGCAGGCACCACGCCGATGCGCTTGCGCCATGATGCGGGCTACTGCGCAGCTGCGATCAGCGTCTTTATGCGTCAGCTCACCATCGAGATGGGCGGCGCCCAAGTCGCAACGATGGGGGTCACCCAGTTGCATCCCAATTTGATTAACGTGATCGCAGCTCGAGCAGTCGTGACAGTCGATTTACGCAATACCGATGAAGCCCTCTTAAAAATCGCCGAACAAAAAGTTGCTGATTTTTTAGTCAAACTCGCTGCCGACGAAGGCGTCAAAATTACGAGCCACCGCCTCGCGCGCTTTGAGCCCGTAAAATTTGATGATGGCATCGCTGATTTGATTGCACAACACGCACAAGCGCTAGGGTACTCGTGTCGTTCAATGACCTCTGGCGCAGGGCACGATGCGCAAATGATGGCGCGCTTATGCCCGAGCGCAATGATTTTTGTTCCCTCGGTTAAAGGGATCAGTCATAACCCGGCCGAACATACTGAAGTGGCAGATCTAGTCGCTGGTGGCAATGTTTTATTGCAAACGATGCTTGAGTTGGCGCAGTAATCGCTTTCAAACAACCCAACACGATTAACTATTTAGGATCAGTCTGATGACACGTATTGTGACCGTAGGTGCAGCACAACTTGGCCCCATTGCGTTGAGCGACACGCGTGCGCAAGTCGTCACGCGCATGATTGATTTGATGCAACAAGCCAAAGGGTCTGGCTGCGACGTGGTGGTGTTTCCTGAACTGGCGCTCACCACGTTTTTTCCGCGTTGGTATTTCGAGAGCCAAAATGAGCTCGACGCTTTTTTTGAACGTGCCATGCCTGGGCCTGATACGCAACGTCTCTTTGACACCGCAAAGGCGTTACAAATCGGCTTCTATCTGGGCTATGCCGAACTCGTTCACGAAGACGGTCAAGTCAGGCGCTTCAATACCGCGATCACGGTCAATAAGAGCGGCAAAATCATTTCAAAATATCGCAAAATCCATTTGCCTGGTCATAAAGAACATGAACCCTGGCGCCGCTTTCAACACCTCGAAAAGCGCTATTTCGAAAGAGGCAACCTCGGCTTCACAGCCTTTCAAGCCGACTGGGGCAACGATAAACAAGGTGTGTTTGGGATGGCGGTCTGCAACGATCGTCGCTGGCCCGAAACATATCGCATTTTAGGCTTGCAAGCAGTCGAAATGATTTTTATTGGTTACAACACACCCGTACATAATCCACCCGCCCCTGAGCACGACGCGCTCTCAAACTTTCACAACGAACTCGTCATGCAATCAGGTGCTTATCAAAATGGCACCTGGGTGGTTGGCGTGGCCAAAGCTGGCACCGAAGAAGGCGTTGAGCAAATCGGCAATTCAATCATTGTGGCCCCTTCGGGCGAGATCGTTGGCGCTTGCACAACCCTCGGTGACGAACTAGCGATTGCACGTTGCGATCTTGATTTGTGCAACTCGTATAAAAGTACAACCTTTAACTTCGCACGCCACCGCGAACCCGAGCAATATCTCATGATCGTCGAGCGCAAAGGAGCTGTTGCGCCCGATTGATTTTTGCCTCGCCCCTTTTGGGGCGGGATTAACTTCGCAACTGCGCGTTGCGCGCTAAGTCAATTGGTCAAATTTTTGCAGCAACCTGACGCGCCAACTCAAGATTTTTGGCTCGTGCGCGACCACTAACAAGAAACAAATCAATGATGTACCAAATGCCTAAGCCGCCCAATGTCAGCAGTTTGGCGACACCCAGACCAACATCACCCAGCACGAAGCGATCAATTCCCCACATTCCCAAATACGCCGAACAACCGAATACCGTGGTAGGGTTCTTGGCTTGCGCTGTGAACTGAGAAGAAAACGCTTCTTTCTTTTCGTCAGAAAGCGTTTTGTAAAGCGAAAGTAATTCTTTTGTGTAAAGTGCGTTTTCCATCGTAATCCTTATAAATACATGGATAAATTTAACAAATCATTCAAAAATTTTTTGAACGATAAACCATTTACGTAGAAGCAGCACGAAGAAACGTTCATGTGAACAATGCAACTTGTTTTGGATGGCCTCGACAATTTATCTGTTCAATGTGGCATGGGTATTGCAGTCAGCTAACCTACAAATGACCTCCGCTTTAGCCTACTGCGCGTATGCCGCAGTCCACTGCATACTTTTCTCCCACAAGTGTCTGGCAAGTTCTGAGTCTTGAGCGATCTTTGAAGGGCTCTGTACGCGGGCATCTGCGTAGTACAGTCCCGTTTCTGTCTGTGGCGCGTCTAAAACACAATGCAGAGTGGTGCGCGCTCCCTGCTCAGCATTCAACATCGGTCGCATTTTCAGTACCGGTAGAAAAAACTTCGGTACATGGCGCCAAAGGCTTGTTGCCACAACACCAGGGTGTACGCTGTAGGCAGACACTCCAGTCCCAATTAATTGGCGCCCCAGTTCTGCACTAAACAAAATGTTCGCGAGTTTTGAAACTCCATATTCTTTCGCAGTGGTCAAACTCTGAGTCGGCCGTTGCAAAGCAGCCCAATTCAGCCCGTTAAAAGCCAGAAGATGCGCGCGACTTGCGACCGTTACGACGCGTGCCTCGGGGGTCTGTTTGAGCCTTTCAAACAACAAACGCGTTAGCAAAAAATGGCCTAAATGGTTGACGCCAAATGCCCATTCAAATCCTTGCTTGGTCAAGCCCCTTGCACCGGCTACGCCAGCGTTATTGATCAGATACCTCACGGGCAAATTCAGCGCTAAAAACGACTGGGCGCACGCACGAACCGAGTCTAAATCTGCGAGATCAAGCGGAAGCCAACGTGCGGACTCTGGGGACTGCGTCATTTGCCGTATTTGTTTGAGTAGCGGTTGCGTTGACTGCTCGGAGCGCGTTGCCAGAACGACATGAATACCCTTTTTAGCTAGCTCGATTGCAGTGACTTGTCCAATTCCTGCATTCGCGCCGGTAATGAGGGCAACGGGTGGCTGCGTCGCAACTTCGGGATGGCTAAACATGATTGAGCCTGGTTCATTGTGATTTCATGGTGTTGCTCGTGCGCTTGATTCAAAATCGACAGGCAAAATTCCTGAGACAGACTGAGGCGAGAAGGAGGCTGGGGTACTCGCGCTTTACCTTTCAGGTTTGATCCTTGAAGTTTGAGAGTTGCTATTCGATTATCTTGCGTGAATATTTCAACAACGTGAAATAGTCGACGAGTTAAAAAATTCAAATCACTCTAGACAGAACACATAATTTACTCGCCTCATTACACGCTGGTCACAATATGTCACCTAAACTAGATAAGAGAACGGGCGTTATCACAAAAAATTAGGAGAGCATTTTGAACGTTTGGATCGTTGAAACCACGACAAAGGGCGAGGACAACAAGCGCTTAGGCCTAGCCTCTAAACTTGAAGGGGTTACCTTGAAAAAAGTTTCAAC
>JAIPCU010000104.1 GCA_021738045.1 Candidatus Methylopumilus sp.
GTGGGTTAAACATGCCGAACAATGCTTGCTTGAATCGGAGTTGCCTGAGGTAGGGCCTGAGTCTTGGACTTGGCCAGTTTTGATATCCAGCCACTTCAAACCTACGGTAGTGCAGACCGCCATCATGTTGTGGTTGACGCCCGTAGCCCCACGCGCAGCATGGCTCAGCGTAGGTACGAGCGACGACAGCACCATCGCAAAGGCGACGATCAAAGCGTAGATCTTTGTCGAAAAGTGTGCTCGTGTCATCGCGAGAATATTAACTGATAACAACTCTGACTGTCTGACGCGTCGGATTTAAATCAAATTGTCGGGAGCGTAGCGGATCAGTGGTCGACAGGTGCAAGATGACCTGCATAGATACGACTCGATCGTAGCGTTACAAAAAATCCGCGTACATGCCGCCAAGCCACTTTAGATCTTCAGTCCATAATTCTGGCCTGCGATCATTATCGTCGATCGCCTTTTGTAAAATCTCATCGTCAGGACCCATCGTGTAGCTAAACGAAACTGAAATCGCTTCTTTTGGTGAATTATTTACCAGCATAAAGCAGAGGTTATCAATCATTTCCGCCTTAGGCTCGACGCCCTTCGCCTGCGCTGCAATGTATTTGGCAACTAGGCGCGCTTCACGATTCGCAACGTGACCGCTTTTGGGGTAATGGCCAAAGTGAATCGATACCGAACCCACCGAGTCGCCAATGACAAAGACCTGCGGATCACTTTCGGTGTTGTAGTACTGTGGATCCACTGCTGCCCAACCGGTGGGTTTACCGGCCTTGTCTTTTCCGATGAGATCGGCCTTCCAGACCAAATCCGCAGCTTGATGAGGCGACATCAGAATAGCTTCGTCAAACTTAAAGTCACCTGCTGCCGTTTTGACGATCTTATTGTATGGATCCACCTCTTTCACTGTTGCATTGGGCACATGCGTGATGATGTCCGAATACAGCTCTGTAAATGCTTTTTGATAGCCAATCGTAATGGGCGCGATACGAGGCTTGGGATCAAGAATAATAATTTTTGCAGGGATCTTTTTTTCTTTAAACCACCAGGCCATCAAGCATGCACGTTCGTAGGGTGATGGTGGGCAACGATGTGGTGGAGGAGGCAGGGTCATGACGATCGTGCCTCCTTTGAAGTTTTGAATCTTGTTCTTTAGAAAAGCATGCTCTGAACTTGGGATGTAAGCGCTGGCGTAGTTGGTCTTTGTGTACTGAATGGTCTTTTGATCATTGCCAAACCAGGCTTCAAAGGCATACCGGATGCCCCCCGCAATAATCAACCAATCGTATTTGATAAAGCCATCGGCGGTGTATACCGTTTTTGCCGAGCGATCAATATCGGTGATTTCAGTTTGCACAAAGGTGTAGCCGTACTTTTTAGCAGGGATGATGTAAGAGTGCGCGAGCAAATCGGTGTCGACTGCGTTGACGAGCCATTTGTTACTCATCGGGCAAGACCAGAAGATAGGGTTCTTTTCAAGAACAATCACTTCTAAATCCGGTGCCAAGGCACGCAGATGTTTTGCGGCACTTAAACCACCCCAGCCACCACCAGCGATGACAACCCGTCGTTTGCCCGTGGGTGCAAGCAGAGCGGTTTTAGGCGAAGACAAAAGCGGCTGAGCAAGGACGGATCCGCTGGCAACCAGAGTGCCTGCCCCGGCGAGGCTACGAGTTAAAAAACTGCGGCGATTAACGGTGGTCATAAAAAATCCTTTGGGTGCGTCCTTGATGTGAATTGAGTATAAACGTTGCCAGCACGTAACAGTTAGTGAAGATAGGCGAGCGATGATCAGTTATCATGCGTGAACAACACCGCAAGGGGGCAGTCATGCAAAGGGTCATCACCTCTCAAGACGAGTCGTTGGCGCAAGGTTTTGATACCGAAAGGTTGAGCTAAGCAAATGAGTCTTGAGCAATTTCCAGAAGACCTGATCGGTGTGGCGCTCGTCGTGCTGATGCTTGGCATTCGTCACGGCTTTGATCCTGACCACTTAGCTGCGATCGATGGGTTGACTCGCTACAACAGCAGCGAGCGACCAGTGCTCGCAAAAATGGCTGGGCTGCTTTTTTCGCTGGGTCACGGTTTGGTGATTGTGCCGCTTTCAATCTATGCGGCAAGCTTGACAAAAACATTTGATGTCCCTGTTTGGTTCGATACGTTCGGTACCTGGGTGTCAATCACGATTTTGCTTGGCCTAGCCGTCTTAAATCTGTTGAGTGTGCTGGGAACGCCTGCACACGAAGCGGTGCAGCTCAAGGGTTGGCGCCAAAGTTTTTTTGCTCGCATGCTAAATGTTCGTCATCCCGGCGCAATGCTCGCGGTTGGCGCAGTGTTTGCGCTGTCTTTTGACACACTGAGCCAAGCGTCTTTGTTTGTAGTTCTTGCCAGTAAATATCAGGCTTGGCATGTTGCGGTAGTTTTAGCGCTGCTCTTTGTGGTTGGTATGTTAATCACGGACGGCATCAATGGCTTGTTCATCGCTAAGCTGATCAAACGCGCTGATCACACTGCGCGAGCTGCCTCAAGAGTGATGGCACTTGCGGTCTCGGGCGTGAGTATCTTGGTCGCGGTCGTCAGTATTTTGAGCGAAATTAATCCAACTTTTGACGGATGGCGCTCGGGTAAAGAAGTCTGGTTGGGGGTGTTTATCGTTGCCATACTGGTCGCGAGTTACTTTGTAGGGCAGCGGTTGAGCAAGCCCTATATCACTAAGCAATATTAAGCATATGCAATTTTCACCTCAGCTTTGAGGCGACATTAGAATTTTTACGCTTCATAAGTGAAGCGATATTATTATATTTGCGCTTCAACTTTGAAACGATTAAATATATAATACGCTTTATGTACCTCTGGCAAGCGCCCAATTGGCCCAATTTTCAATACGATCTGACTGCTTTGCAGCCGACTTTGGCGCGGGCGCGGGTCGCGCAGGGGCGTGTGCTGGGTCTGGCTGGTACGTTGCAGTTGGTCGATCTGGCTCAATTAGAGCTTGAGGGTTGGGCAGCCGAGGCCGTCGCCACCGCCGAAATCGAAGGCGAGGTGCTGCAAGTTCACTCAGTGCGTGCCTCGGTCGCCCGTAGGCTTGGCTTGCCCGGCGCACCGAATGTGTTTCGCGATGCCCGTACCGAGGCCACGCTTGATGTGTTGCAAGCTGCGATCAAACGTTGGCAACATCCCTTAAGCGACGAAGACCTGTTCACGTGGCAGGCGGCGTTGTTTCCTGAAGGGCGCAGTGCGGGCGTCAAGATACAAATAGGTGCGTATCGACAGCACACTCAGGCCATGCAGATTGTCACAGTCAAGTACGGTGCACCAGATATTGTTCATTACCAGGCGCCTGCTTCAGTTGATGTGCCCGCGCAGATGATGCAATTGATTGCTTGGTTTAATGACAGCGCAAAGAGTTGCGATGGTCTAGTGCGCGCAGCGCTTGCACACCTATGGTTTGAGGCGATTCACCCCTTCGAGGATGGTAATGGTCGAGTGGGGCGTGCGCTCAGTGAGTTGGCGCTTGCGCAAGACATGCAAAGTTCGCAGCGTATCTGGAGCTTATCCCAACAAATCATGAATGATCGCTCTGGGTACTACGAACAACTGCAAGCCGCAACATCGAGTGACACACTGGACGTCACGCCTTGGGTTGAGTGGTTTGTTGCTTGCATCGAACGCGCTGCACAGGCGGCGCTTAAGCAAATGCAAGCCGCAATTGAAAAGACACGCTACTTTTCAACGCTCAGAGATTTGCACCCCACGCTTACTGCGTCTCAATTAAAGATCTTGGGGAAGCTGTTTGAGGCGCAGCCTGAGGGGTTTTTAGGGGGAATGAGCACGTCTAAATATGTGAACATTACTGGCCAGTCACGCGCCACCGCCTATCGCGAGCTCACAGACATGACTCAGTTGGGGTTGCTTGAGCAATACGGTCAGGGGCGAGGTGCGCGTTACCGAATCGTGCCTCTAAGTTAAACCCCCATCTGCGTAGCCAAATCCCGAATATCTTTTGCCACCACATCCCACGCCTCGGTCGCAACGAGGTTGTCTGTTTGCGTCGGGCCATACTCAGTTGGCCGTGGCCAAAACGCCGTTTTCAGCCCGCAGTTTTTAGCGGCGAGCAGATCGTTGTTATGTGCTGCGCACATCATCACCTCTGAGGGATCTAAGCGCAGCGCGTGACATACGCCAAGATACGACTCGGGCTGTGGCTTGTAGCAACGAAACACTTCGGTGGATAAATTCAAATCCCAGGGCAGGCCTGTGTATTTGGCGATATCAGTCAGCAGCGAAATATTGCCGTTTGAAAGTGGGGCAATGATGTATTTGCTTTTTAAACGCGCTAAGCCACCCACTGCATCAGGCCAACCATCTAGGCGATGCCACACTTTATTGACGTGCTCGCGTTGCGCCTCTGTCATTTTGCTTAGGCCATACTGCTCAATCAGCACGTCAAGCGATTCGCGGTGCAACACATCCAGCACAGTGAATTCGCGCTTGCCACTCCGGCAAGCCTCCATTGAGGGCTGATACATACTGCGCCATTGTTCCGCGAACACAGTCCAGTCAGCCTGAAAACCATTTTCGTTGCCCCAGCGGGTAAGGTCACGCACGATACTGCCTCGCCAGTCAACGACCGACCCAAACGTATCGAACACCATGGCTTTAACGGTAGTGTGAAGAGATGACATGCTTTTTGCTCCGAATGTTGGTTTTGTGTGATGCTAGTTGAATTAGACCTGATAAGTTGCCTGGGTACCCAGCTTCAGGCCACATAGGTTGTCATTTGTATCCGCAAATAAGACTAAACTTACTGACCTCACTTCGTCACAAGATGCTCAGTAAACCACTCGCATGCTGCGCCGGCGGTTTCTGCCAGACGGATCCCATAGGGTTCGTAGTGGCCGCCCTTAAAGAGATGCAATTTTTTAGGTTCGTGTGCGGTTGAATAGGCCGCTAACTGATCATCAGTTGGGCAGCGTGTATCGTTGGTGCCCAGCACCATCAACAAAGGGGTAGGTGAGATGCGTGGCAAAAACGCACCGGGCTCGTAGGCCATGCGCAAATCGCGCGTGCGCAGGGTGACTGAGTTCACATAGCCGGTACCTTTCCCAGCAACAATACTCCACGCATAGCTTTCAGAACCTTCGGTTGAAATCGGTACCATCTTGGGTGGCAGACCCTTTGCGCGATTGAGTCGGTCTTCATTGAGCTCAGCTAAAAACGCGGCGAACTTATCAGTCGGAATCGAGCGCAAGGTATTTTTATAACCGCTGATGGTTGGCACTTGCGAGACCACACACTTGACGCGGCGATCGGTTGCGGCCACCACCAACACATGCCCACCTGAATAGCTTGTACCCCACAGGCCGATGCGATCGGCATCGACTTCAGGTTGCATGATGGCGTAGGTAATCGCGTCGCGCATATCCGAGATCTGTTGCGCAGGGTCGAGCTCACCACGCGGTTCGCCTGCACTTTTGCCGGTGTTGCGATGGTCGTATACCAAGCACGCAAAACCTGCAGCGCAGAACACGTCAGCAAACTTGTCGAGCGCCATCTCTTTGATCGCACCGAAGCCGTGGCTCATGACGATGGTTGGGTAAGGTGCCGCACCAGAGTCGGGCATGTAGAGCCAGCCGTCTAGCTCGCAGCCGCCAGCAAAAAACTTAATGTCTTTTCTCATGATGTTGTTCTTAAGACTCTGGTCGTAATGAAGAGGCTTCCCAACCGAGAGAAGCCTCTGATGACAGGACCTCGCTTAATCCACTCGTGCGCCAGAGTCTTTGACGATTTTTTCCCAAGTCGCAAGGTCATCCTTGAGCAGTGCGGCAAATTGCTGGGGCGTGTTTTGCAAGGCTTCGCAGCCTTGCTTGATCAGCTTGTCTTGAACATCCTTATCTGCCAAGGCGGTTTTGATGGCAGCATTGAGTTTGTCAACGATCGCGGCTGGTGTGCCAGCCGGCGCCAAAATGCCGTACCACGGTGTTGAACCAAAGCCGGGAATGGTTTCGCTAATAGATGGAGTATTGGGTAATGCAGCGATACGCTTTTCGTTCGTCACTGCTAAGGCTTTGATCTTGCCTGAGGCGAGTAAAGACAGCGAAGAGGGCGCGCTCTGGACAGAAACCGGAACTTGACCGCCAGCGACGTCTGTCGCGGCCGCAGCAGCACCTTTGTAAGGTACATGCAGCATATCAATGCCGACTTTCTGCTTGAACATCTCAACAATCAGATGATTGAGCGTGCCATTGCCTGCGGAGGCGTAGTTGATTTTTCCGGGATTGGCTTTCGCTTGTGCGATGAGTTCAGTCACATTGTTGGCTGGGAACGCAGAGTTGACCACGAGCACATAACCGGCACTAGCAACCAAGCCAACAGGGGTGAAGTCCTTCAGTGGATCAAAGCCCGTTGTCTTGTAAAGCCAAGGGTTGATCACTTGTGTGCTGTTTGTTGTGAGCAAAAGAGTGTAGCCATCAGGCTTGGCTTTGGCTGTTGCCGCGGTACCGATATTGCCACCTGCGCCGGGACGGTTTTCTACAACAAACAGTTGGCCGAGCACCTCGCTGAGTTTGGCTGCGACGATGCGCGCAATCGTGTCATTCGCGCCGCCGGTGGCCTGCGGAACAACCACAGAAACGGGGCGATTCGGGTAATCGGCTTGTGCAGAAGCCGTGCTCACCAGAGTCGTTGCTAAGGCGGCTCCAGCGAGGAGGACTCGGGTGGTGTTAGAAAAAAAACGCATGAGTTTCTCCGGGATTTTTGTTGTGTGGTGATACCTGACGATTTGAAAGCGCTAAGCCACCCGCACAAAAAGGCGGGCAAACCGTAAAGCAGTGAATTCGGGTGTCAATACTATTTGAGGTGAAGTCGCGATGAACTCGACTTTAAGTTAAGTTCATCGCGTGAGCAAGCCTCAGACAAACATTACATCACAGCCGAAGTACCGCCATCCAGATTCACACTACTACCCGTGACATAGCTTGAGGCTTCAGACGAAAAGAAGGCCACGACATTGGCAACTTCTTCAGCGCGGCCGACACGACCCAAGGGCACTTCTTTACCTTGCGCTTCATACAGCTGCTCAACGGGGATGCCGGCTTTAGCCGCTTTGCGCTCGTGCTGACCGGCGCGAATCAAACCGATACAAACACTGTTGACCAAAATGTTGTCAGCCGCAAATTCTTTTGACAAAGCCTTTGTCATGGCCAAGCCCGCAGCACGGGTAACCGTAGTTGGCATCGATTTGGCTTTTGGCTGTTTCGCACCAATGTTGGTGACATTAATAATACGGCCCCATTTGTTTTTGCGCATCTCTGGGATTGCTAAGCGTGACAAACGAATCGCGGCAAACAGTTTCAAATCAAAGTCAGACTGCCACGCCTGATCGGTGACCGACTCAAACTCACCGGTTGCCGAAGTGCCGGCATTGTTGATCAGGATGTCGATACGACCATAGGCCTTAAGGGTTTCTTGAATCAGGCGGGCGCAATCGGCCTCTTTGCTGACATCGGCAGCAATGGCCATAATTTTGCCACCCGCGGCACGGATTTCGCCGGCGACTTGATCTAACAATTCTTGCCCGCGGGCAGCGATCACCACGGTGGCGCCTTCTTGAGCGAGCTTGGCTGCGCACGCCTTACCAATACCTTGAGAGCCGCCCGTTACGATGGCGACGCGGTTTGTCAGTTCTAAATCCATTGTGATGTCTCCGTTTTTAGGTCTAAAAGCGTGTTTGTAGGGATATTCTAAAGAGCTAGCTTAACGCGAGCTTAATTCAGCTAGAATCATTGCACAATACACAGGGGCGCGGCTTGAGTCTACAGAGATTCGACAACGCAGCCTATACGGCCAACGCGCCAGTGGCCTCAGAGCTTTTCTATCCTTTTTACCTCCAAATCCCGAGCAACCCATGACGACCTCAACCACACTTGCAAACACGATTGAATTGATCAAAACCCTCGTGGCCTTTGACACCACCAGTCGCGAATCAAACTTAGGGCTGATTGAGTTTGTGCGCGATCACTTAAAGGGCTTAGGTCTTGCCACCCGCCTGTCTTACGATGCCGAAAAGCGTAAGGCAAATTTGTTTGCGACCTTGGGTGAGCAAAAAACACGCGGTATTGTGTTGTGTGGCCATACCGATGTGGTGCCGGTTGATGGGCAAGCCTGGGATACCGATCCGTTCAAAGCGCATATCGCTGACGGTCGCATTTACGGCCGCGGTGCGGTCGACATGAAAGGCTTTATCGCAGCCTCGCTCGCGATGTTGCCAGCCTATATGCATAGTGAGCTCAAACAGCCCTTGCATATCGGTTTGACCTATGACGAAGAGGTTGGCTGCATTGGGGTGCAAACGCTGATTCGTGATTTGGCGGCTGCCAACATCCATCCGGCGGGTTGCTTTGTCGGTGAGCCGACGCGTATGCAGGTGATGACAGGCCATAAAGGCATGCGCGTGACACGTTGCCGCGTGCGCGGTTTAGAGGCGCATTCTTCAATGGTGCCTGAGGCGGTGAATGCGATTGAATACGCAGGTCGTTTGATTGAAAAAATTCGCTCGATGTCGGTGCAACTGCAAACGAATGGGCCGTTTGATCCCTTGTTTCAAACGCCGCACACCACCATGCAAACAGGCGTGATCAAAGGCGGCACGGCGCCAAATATTGTGGCAAAAGATTGCGAATTTATTTTTGATTGCCGCACCTTGCCACAAGGCAATGCCGACGAGCTGATCAAACAAGTGCACGAGTACGCTGAAGTGTTGAAAACAGAGATGCGCAAAATTTCTGCTCAGGCAGATATTGAGTTTGAAACACTTTCGAATTCAGCACCTTTGTCGACCGACCACGAAGCTCCTATCTCGTATTTGGGTAAAGCCTTGGCGCGTAACAACCTGTTAGGTCGCGTATCGTTTGCCACGGATGCAGGTTGGTTAAATCACGCTGGAATCCCATGCGTAGTGATCGGCCCCGGCGACATTGCCGTGGCGCACAAGCCCAACGAGTTTATCGAGATCAGTCAGCTAGAAGAATGCCTAGGGTTTATGGATCGCTTACGCGAACGCATGACCCAAGAGGTGTTGCTAGCGTAAGACCCAGACACCGTTCGCCTTGATCTCGTTGTACATGACGTCTGGAGCGAGGATCAGTATGTAACGGCCACTAAGCAGTCTGCGCGGCGACCTGGCGCAGGGCTTGTTCAAAGGCCTCAGCAGGTTGCGCACCTTGCAACAGGTATTGATCATTGATGATCACTGAAGGAACTGAACTGATCCCTAAGCCGGTGTATTTTTGCTGACGGGCACGCACTTCGGCGTTGAATAAGTTTTGGCTTAAGACCTCTTGCGCACGCACGGTATCTAAGCCGGCGCGTTTGACGGCATCGATCAAATTATTGTGATCATCCAGGCTCACGGCTAAGGTGAAATAGGTGCCTAGTAATTCGCGCTTGAGTCGATATTGGGCTTGCAAGTCAAGCTCAACCTCGGCCCAATGTAATAAACGGTGCGCATTAAACGTGTTGTAGACGTGCTTGCGACCCTCGGGGTGAAAGTCAAAACCCACTGCCGCGGCGCGGTCGCGAATATTCTTTTGATTGACTCGAATTTGCGCTTCAGGCATGCCGTACTTTTCAGTGAGATGTTCGATCACATCTTGACCACCTTCAGGCATATGCGGATTAAGCTCAAACGGCTGAAAATGAATCTCGACGTCGAACTCGCCGTTAATATTTTTAAGCGCCTGTTCAATTGCGCCCAAGCCGACTGCACACCAGGGGCAGGCAATATCTGACACATAATCAATCTTGACCGTTTTTTTCATGGCGATACAACCCTCGGCAGAAGCTCAAACACTATTGAGCTTCGATATTACTGGATGGCGCGAAAAGCCTCGGCCTTCAGGCCGAAGATGATGTCAATATCACCAAGAGCTGTCAGATTTGGGCGTGGCTGACACGCGATGGATACTCAGGTCAGCGCCGGCGTGTTCGTCTTCTGGATCCATACGTAGGCCCATTGTTATTTTGAGTAAGCCATAGACAATAAAACCACCGATCAGGGCAACACCAACGCCTAGGCTAGTGCCAATCAGTTGAGCCGATAGGCTCACCCCCCCAAGGCCTCCGAGTGCTTTTTGCCCAAAGATACCAGCGGCGATACCACCCCAAACCCCGCACAAACCGTGCAACGGCCACACGCCCAACACATCGTCGATTTTCCAGCGATT
>JAIPCU010000105.1 GCA_021738045.1 Candidatus Methylopumilus sp.
AGCGGTGTGCTGTATGAACTCGCTCGCTCAAATACCCCGACCAATTACGACGTGCTCACCCCAACAAGCTGGCCTGCCGCGCACGAACAACGCTCAAAAATTCACGGCACACGTCGCTTTGAAGCCTTGGGGGTTGGGCGTGGCGACACTGAACGCCGTAACGAATTGCGTCTTAAAAACTTTCAGTTCTTTGATGCACCCTGTGCAATGTTCATGTTCATGGACAGCACCTTAGGGCCTTGGTCAACGCTGGATATGGGAATCTTTTTACAAGGCCTCACCTTGTCAGCACATGGCGCTGGTCTCGGTTGCTGCCTGCAAGCTTCGCTGGCCGGTTACCCCGATGCCATTCGCGAGTGCCTAGGCATCCCAAATACCAAAAAGTTGATCGTCGGGATGTCAATGGGCTATCCAGATTTAGATGCGCCGCTGAATGCTTATCACAGCGCCCGAATGGAACTTGATGAATTTGTGAAGTGGTACTAAGGCACTCAGGCATGAGCTCGACAAAAAACGTCTCGATTTCCATGCCATAGCAGTAACTTTCACGACGTGCCTGCGCTCAAAATGACATGCGCGTCGTGTCGGTGTTAAGTGAAACGCCTCGATGCTTTGAGGCGAACAGCACTTTACTTCGGAATCAAACCAACATCTCTGACGAGACCCGCCACCATCACGGTATCTTGTTCAATTAGCTTCATCAACGGCGCCGCGCCGCGCTGTGCCTGAGTAGGTGCCTGAGCTGCCAACTGCGCTAAACGCTCTTTGAACTCTGGGCCATCGATCGCACTAGAGATTGACTGAGCCAAACGCGCAGCCACTGCTGGGGGTAATCCTTTCGGTGCGACGACGCCGTTCCAGATTGCCAGATCAAACTCAGGCAAGCCGCCTTCTTTGAAGGTGGGTACATCAGGCATTTGTGGCAAACGCGTCGGCGATGATACTGCAATCGCCAAAATCCTTTTGTCTTGATGCAACGGCATCATCGCCACCGTTTGATCAAGCACGCCGTCCATCACACCCGCCACCAGATCGGTGAGCGCAGGGCCAGAGCCGCGATATTGCACCAACTCGCCCTTTGTTTTAGAAAGGTGCAAAAACAGCGCTTCAGATAAGTGTGCAGTGGTACCCGGGCCACCAGAACCAAAATTGATCTTCCCGGGTTCTTTACGCATGCGATCTAGCAGCTCAGGCAAACTCTTGAGGCCACTTTTATTGCTCACGGCCAACACCATCGGTACCGTTGCAACAAGACCTATCGCCTCAAGCTCTTTAATCGGGTCAACATTCGCGGTTGGGTGAAGGTGAGGAATGATCACTAAAGACATATTCGTGAACATTAAGGTGTGGCCATCGGCCGGCGCCTGCGTCAAACGCTTAAGCCCCACCAAGCCACCCGCACCAGTCGTGTTTTCAACGATCACCGTCTGCTTTAAGTCAACCGTCATGGTCTTGGCCAAGAGTCTGGCCAAGGTATCAAGCGTGCCACCTGGGGCCACGCCCACGATCATGGTGATCGACTTTGACGGGAAACTCTGCGCGAACGCAGAGGTTGAAAACATCAGTGCAGCCACCGCACAACACAACGTACGAATCATGATTTGCCTCAGAATGATTTGTTTATTATTCAAAACTCAACTGTGCATCAGAATGATGCTTTGTCATCAAAAACTTAGCTTAGCCTCAGAAGCATTGTTTGTTCAACAATAAAAGCTGAAGCAAGCCAAACGAGCACTTACTCAACCCAAACGTTCCAAAGTCTTGGGATCCGATAGGGAATGAAGCCCTTGACGTTTGAACGTGAAGCTTGTTTACGCATCAAGTCTCCGAACTTTAAAAACAAGACCTGCTCGTAGACTCGCTCTTGGAATTTTCCAAACGTTTCTTTACGTGCATCAAACGTTTCGCCCAACACTAACTCAGCAAAAAGTTTGTCGAGCACCGGATCTGCCACAAATTGATTATTTTGCGGGGACACCACATCTTTCAAGGCAGAAAACGGCCCAACCGATGGCCCCGAACCCTGGCCCGTAAACCAGAGATTCCAACCCTCTTTATTGCGCCGCTGATTCATCGCAGTGGCCCAGTCAAAGACATCGACTCGTACCTTCATGCCGATACCCTTTAATTGCTCGCTGACGATTTGCGCTGCCTTGTACATACTTTGATAACTTGAGTTTGTGATGATGACAAACTCTTCGCCCTTATAGCCAGCCTCTTTCAGTAAAGCAGCTGCCTTTTTGGGATTCTTGACGTTGTAGTACTGCTCGCCATTCTTAACGTAATAAGGATTACCAGGGTACTGCAGTCCCGGTTGAAGTGCATAGGCGCCATCGGTTGAAATCTCCATGATTTCATCCATATCTAACGCCATCTGCACAGCCCTGCGAATGCGCACATCATTTGTCGGTGCTCGATGATGATTCACCCACGCACCATGCAACCAAAAGTTTTTTAAGTCGTAAATGACAATGTTCTTGTTGTTAGCAAGACGTTTTGCTGATTCAGAGGGTAAATCTTCGATGATCTGCAATTGGCCAGACTCAAGCCCCGCAACTCTGGTACCCGGCTCTTTAACAAACTTAAAGTCAACGGTGTCGAACCAAACTTTTTTGTTTCCGCCAAAACCGTCTGTCCCTTTGTAGCGTGCGTCAGGTTGATAATCAACAAAGCGCTTCAGTCTAATGTGACTGTCAGGGACCCACTCAACAAACTGCATCGGACCGGTACCAATGGGCTCGAGTTTGCCACCCTCTTTACCAGTCTGCTCAGCTGGAATAATGACGATAGGCGTCACGAAAGCCGACAATTCATCTAAAAATACTGGCTGCCGTTGGCTTAGCTTCAGTTCAAGCGTTGTCGCATCGGGTGCATTGATTTCTGTCACAGACGCTAACGTCACTTTGGCCAAGGCCATACGCTTGTAGCGTTCAAAAGAGGCTTTGACATCAGCCGAGGTCATCACCTTGCCATTGTGAAACTTAACCCCTGTGCGAAGCTTGAAGGTATAGGTCAACCCATCAGGGCTGACCGTCCAGCTTTCTGCTAGTTCGGGGATGACAGCATTCGTTTCGTCGCGTGTCACTAACTGCTCAAAAATGTGCATCGCTACGTTGCGCGTCGAGATCGCCGTTGTAAAGTACGGGTCGAGTGTGGGTGGCGGTGCCTCTTGACCAAAGACCAGAAGAGGTTTGACTGTTTGAGCGTGCGAGGCAACAGGCGCCACCGCCACGCCCAGACAAAATCCGAGCGTCAATAACAAGTGACGGGCCATTTTGGTCAACCAGACAAAGCTCTGCTTGTGTGGCTTGTTTTGCAAATATTGTTTCGGCATATGTTTACCTTTCAAACAAACAACGCTTGGTCTGCACCAAAGCGTCTGGTTACCTAAGCAACGTCTGTTGCCAGATGCACAACACAATCACCCCGCTCAACACGGCCAAAATGTCGCTTACAAATCACCATGCCGTCACCTTCAAAATAACATGGCTCGGGCGCGCGCCCAGGATTATCGACAAAATACACCTTGCCACAGACATCACCGCGCCGCACCATATCGCCAAGTTCGACCGCCGGCTCAAACAAGCCCGCCTCTGGCGCATAAACATAATAGTCGCGACTCTTGATTTCCATCAAGCGCGAGGGCCCTGCATAAGGGCCTACCGCGCGCGACGCCTCAATGATGCCCGCGTGAGCTAACAAGTTTTTTAAGCCTTGTTCAACGATCCGGACTCCCGATGACGTGACGGAACCACCGCCGCCAAACTCTCCCCCCAAGGCGACCAGATTACGATTGACCGCTGCGACTGATGACAATCTTGAGTCAGGACTGTAGGCCCAGATCAAACCAATGGGTGCCCCAAACGCCTTCAGCGCACTGGTTGCGCGGGCATTCAAGGCCGCATCTTGGCTTTGACGCATCGAGGCAAAGGGCAAATATTGCAACGACGAGCCGCCTGAATGCAGGTCGTGATGGATATCAGCCATCGGATACAACACCGTATCAATGTAATGCGCAATCGCATAGGTAGCCGTACCATTTGGGTCACCTGGAAACGAACGATTGAGGTTTCCCTGATCAATCGGCGACACGCGAACACCGGCCATCGCAGCCGGAAGATTGATCGCAGGGATGATGATGACTCTACCTTGAATATCATGGGGTTCGAGCGATTGAATGAGTTTGCATAAGGCCACCTGACCTTCATACTCATCGCCGTGATTGCCAGCCATCAAAAAGGCTGTTGGCCCTTTGCCATTTTTAATCACTGTTAAGGGGATCGAAACGTTTCCGTACGCCGAGCGCGTCACCGAGTGCGGCAACTGAAGCCAGCCATTTTGCTTGCCGTCTTTCTCGTAATCCACACGCGTCCAAATCATGCTTTGACTCATCATGCATCCTTGTAAAGATTCTAGTATTCGAAAGGGGTGCCCAAATGAAATAAACAATCGCCACGCTCAGTGCGACACATCATCCGTTTGCATAGTGCAACGCCATCGTGTTTAAAGTAGGCAACGCTGGGTTCGCGCCACGGCGTGTCAAGAAAATGAATTCTTCCGGCAGCTTGACCCGCTTTGACAACGTCGCCCAACTCAACCAAGGGTTCAAATAACCCCGAATCAGGCGCGTACACAAAGTAATCCGAGCCACGTACTTGAAGCAATTGTGTCGGCGCCGCAGGCTCAACTTGAACCGACGACTTTAAAATACCCAAATGTTTGAGCGCTCTGCGTACGCCATCAATTGCGACGCGCAGTGCCGCCGGTGTCAGGGTCCCTCCTCCGCCTAACTCACTCCCAAAGTGCACAACACCTTGACGACCCGCCGCAGCCGTCAAAGTGCGATCATCGCCCTGCGGTGAATCTGCAACATAGGCTGCAGGCGCACCCATGAGCTTGAGTATTTCAATTGCCTGAGCCATTTTTGTTGGATCACTTTGGCGCCGGCAAAGCGCACTGGGCAAGTACATCAATGAACTGCCGCCCGAATGAAGATCAAACACATAATTACACTGAGGTAACAGCACGTGTTCGATGTACCAAGCAATCTGGGCCGTTGTGCCGCCGTTCACATCGCCCGGAAACGAACGATTCAAGTTGCCCTCATCAATTGGAGACGTCCGCATCCCTGCCATTGCTGCCGGAAAATTCGCCGAGGTTAAAAAGATGATTCGCCCTTGAATATCTTGTGCCTCTAACGTTCTTAGCAAGACGCCATGCCCAATCTGCCCTTCATACTCATCCCCATGATTGCCCGCCATCAGCAAGACAGTTGGGCCTTCACCGTTTTTGATACAAGCCACTGGGATCGGAATCCAGCCATAGGCCGAGCGGTGAACCGAGTGCGGCAATCGTAAGAAACCAACTTGCTTACCTTCGAGGTTAAAGTCGATTTCTGAACTAATTCTGCTAACAGGTTTTGACATACGGCCTCTCATTGCAATGGTTTAAGTCATCTTCATTGGCATCAACAAATGACACGCCGCCTGATGACCAGGAAGAATCTCTAGCAACTTGGGTGTCTCTTGCGAGCAACGCGCCTGAGCTTGCGGACACCGTGTATGAAAATGACAGCCCGAAGGAGGCTGGCTTGGGCTCGGGATCTCGCCCTTTAGTAGTGTCAAGGTTTGCCGCTGCGAGGGGCGTGCCAAAGGTACCGCCGCCAGTAACGCTTGTGAATACGGATGTTGAGGAGAGCGATACAACGAGGCTTTACTGGCAACCTCAACGATCCGCCCCAAATACATTACAGCGACGCGATCGGCCATGTGCTTAACCACCCCGAGATCATGCGCAATAAACAGATAGGTTAAACCCAGGTCTTTTTGCAGGTCCATCATCAAATTCACGATCTGCGCCTGGATCGACACATCAAGCGCTGATACGGGTTCGTCAGCCACAATAAAACGCGGATTCAAAGCCAACGCCCGCGCAATCCCAATGCGCTGTCGTTGTCCTCCAGAAAATTCATGTGGATAGCGTTGCGAGTACTCTTTACGCAAGCCAACCATATCCAGAAGTTCGGCCACGCGCTTGCTGCGTGTCGTCCGATCCCCGATATGATGTATTTGTAGGGGCTCTTCTACGATTTGGCTCACCGTCATGCGTGGATCCAGTGAGCCGTAGGGATCTTGAAAAATGATTTGCATCTGCTGACGCTTCAAGCGCATCTCTTCAGCAGACAAGGACAACAACTCTTGCTCGTTAAACTTGATACTACCCGCGGTGGGTTCAATCATGCGCAAGACCAAACGACCCGTCGTCGTTTTACCGCATCCGCTTTCGCCGACTAAACCAAAGGTTTCGCCCTGTTGAATATCAAAATCGACACCATCGACTGCGCGTACGTGCGTGACGGTACGATTAAATACCCCCGCAGCCCGCGAGGCAAAGTGCTTCACCAGACCTCTAACACTCAATAAGGGCTTAGTCATTGTCTCGATAACCGTTCAAAGCCAGACAGGCTGCGCGATGCGAAGGCCCGATCATCATGTCGCGCGGCGTGTACTGCGCGCACTGAGCCCTAGCATCAGGGCAACGAGGATGAAAACGACAACCCGAAGGCAGATTCGCCAAGCTGGGAACCATGCCTTGGATCGTCTGCAAGCGCGAGTATTCTTGATCAAGTGAGGGAATGCTTGTCAGCAAAGAGCGCGTGTAGGGGTGCGCAGGCTGCTCGAATACTTCAATGGTTGTTCCTTCTTCAACAATGCGCCCGGCGTACATGACAGCGACCCGATCCGCCACTTGCGCGACAACTCCTAGATCGTGCGTAATCAACATCATCGCCATACCAAACTCTTGCTGTAGCTCTTTTAACAATGCAAGAATTTGTGCCTGTATCGTGACATCTAAGGCAGTCGTTGGCTCATCTGCAATTAAAATTTTTGGACGACAGGCCAAGGCAATCGCAATCATGACGCGCTGACGCATTCCGCCCGACAGTTCATGCGGATATTGATCGATCCGTTGCGTTGGATTGCTCATGCCGACTCGCTCAAGCAATTCAAGCGCACGCCGACGCGCGACTTCACGGCTCACACCCTCGTGCACTCTGATCGTTTCAGCGATTTGTTCACCCACTTTAAACACTGGGTTCAGCGCCGTCATCGGTTCTTGAAAAATCATCGCAATCTCTTTGCCACGGATGCGATTCATTTCGACCTCGTTGGCTTGCGCGAGATCTTTACCATTAAAGAGAATATGCCCGCCTTGAATTCGGCCTGTCGGCTTGGGGACCAGGCCTAATATCGACAAGGCCGTTAAGCTCTTACCGCAACCTGATTCGCCGACAACACCCAATACCTCACCCGCTGCAAGCGTCAGACTCACACCATCGACGGCGACTTGCTCTGAACGTCCCGAGCCGAAAACGACACGCAAGTCGTCAATTCGAAGGATAGGATCAGCCAATTTGCACTCGCAGTCGTGGATCTAGCACGTCTCGCAAACCATCCCCAAGCAGATTCAAGGCTAGGCAAGTCAAGGCGACCGCCACTCCAGGGAAAAAACAGATATACGACGCTTCGCGCAGGTAATCCTTACCCTCGGCGATCATGTTGCCCCACGTTGGTATCGGTGGTGGTGGCCCAACCCCTAAAAAGCTCAAAATCGATTCAGCCAAGATCGCATAAGCAAAAATAAAAGTCAGTTGTACGATCAACGGCGCAATGCTGTTTGGTAGAACGTGCCTCCAGATAATCCAACGATCTCTTGCCCCGCAAGCCTTGGCTGCCTGCACATAATCTGTTTCTCGCACAACCAATACGGTTGAACGCACAATTCTTGCAGTGCGCGGTGTGTAGACCACGGCAAGCGCAATCACGGCGTTCATTGCAGAGGGTCCCAAGGCCGCTGCGATTGCGATTGCTAATAAGATCGCTGGAAACGCCATCAGCGCATCCATTAACCGCATCAACGGGCCGTCTAATCGTTTGAAATAACCCGCCGCCACGCCAATTGCCGTTCCTAAAATCCCAGTAATCAATGCCACTGCAAACCCGATCGCCAGTGACAGACGAGCACCGTGAACTAAGCGACTATAAATATCGCGACCATAGTTATCAGTGCCCAGCGGATAAGCGAAATCTGGGGTTTTAAACCGCAGGCGAACTTGCATTTTTTCAGGGGGTCTGATTTCAATCAAGTCTGCGAAAATTGCGAGTAACACCATCAACAATAAAAGCGTCGCGCCCGTCATAAATAAACGATGGCGCAAGAGTTTTCGCCAAATGGATGGCGGGCGCGCCGCTTCAAGGCGCTCGGGTGTTGCTAAGGTCTCAACGCTTGCCATATCTCACTCGCGGGTCAACCATGGCATAGAGCACATCAACCACCAAGTTCAACAGCACCAGCACCGCGGCGGTCACCAAGAGCCCACCTTGTATCAAGGGATAGTCGCGACCAAATACTGCGTTCGCTAACAACCGACCCATTCCTGGCAGTGAATACACAGTTTCGATGACCACTGAGCCCGATAACAACAGGCCAAAACTAATACCGATCACGGTGATCACGGGAATCAGGACATTTTTAAAAGCATGCTTACCCACGACCATCAACACGGGCAAACCCTTTGCACGCGCGGTACGCACATAATCCTGCTGCAAGACCTCTAGCATGGTGGCTCGGGTGATACGAGCCAAGAGCCCCACCTGCAAGAGCGCTAATGAAAACGCGGGCAAAATTAAACATTTCACCCAACCAAGCGGATCATCGGCGAAAGGGATGTAGCCACCCGCAGGTAACCAATCGAGCATGACGCCAAACAGCACGATTAGCATCAAACTGAGCCAAAAGTTGGGGATCGACACACCTAATAACGAAAACGTTAATAACGCTTGATCAATCCAAGTGTTCGCATAAACAGCCGATAGCACGCCGCAGGGTACGCCAAGCAAAATGGTGAGCAGCAAAGCCGAGCCCGCCAACGCGAGTGTCACTGGAACACGCTCTACGATTGCCTGAGTCACAGGTCGATTCAAGAGTATTGAATCCCCTAAATCGCCACGGGCCAACGCCATGTACCAATCAAACAGCCTTGAAACAAAGGGTCGATTCAAGCCGAGTTGTTCACGAATTTGTGCCAACTCAAGATCCGTTGCGCTTTGACCCGCAATCAACACAGCGGGGTCTCCTGGCACCATCTCCATAATCAAAGCCGAGATCAAACTGACCAGCAATAACACTGGCAAGGCAACAAGTGTGCGGCGCAACATAAACTCGAGCATAGACTTCTCTGTCTTTTTTTGACCCGAAAACGTGAGTGCAGATTAGCACGGCCCAAGACAAAATTTGCGTTGCGCCGCAACATCGTAAAGCTTGGCTCGAGGTGGCGTCACCTGAATGGAATCAAATGTAATATTGGCTGACACACTCACGTGTAATATTGGCTGACACACTCTGCACTCATCTTTTTGCCCTGCTACACAAAGGCCCTTCACGTGACTCAACCCATCATCCTCTCTACCCAACCGCTCGATCTGTACGCCGAACAAACGCTTTCGCGTTTTGGTCAGTTCAAGGTCGCGGCCCAGCCCACGCTCGAAGGCTTAATGCGCGAAATCGCCCCAGCTCTCGGCCTAGTCGTGCGTGGTCAGGTGCAAATCTCGGCTGCTCTCATGGATGCCGCCCCACATTTGAAGGTGATTGGTCGCACGGGCGTGGGCTACGACACAGTGGATATCAAGGCCGCAACTGAACGTGGCATCGCAGTGGTGTACACGCCAGGTGCAGGTGCGCGTGCGGTCGCTGAAGCCGCCTTCGCTTTTATGTTGGCCTTGTGCAAAATGATTGCGCACTGGGATCGCGAAACCAAGCGAGGCAACTGGCAATCACGTATCGCCTCGCAAGGCACCGACCTTGATCAAAAAACACTAGGTATCATCGGCTTGGGGCGCATCGGCCAAATCGTAGCGAAGATGGCAAAGCCGTTTGAAATGAACGTCATTGCCTTTGACCCTTATCTTGATCCTGCAGTTGCCGGTGCGCTTGGCGTCAAACTGGTTGACCTCGATACGCTTATGACGCAGGCGGACTATGTCACGCTGCACTGCCCGCAAAATGATGAAACCATGGGCTTGATTAATCGTGCAAGGC
>JAIPCU010000106.1 GCA_021738045.1 Candidatus Methylopumilus sp.
GCCTTGGGTTGCCGAGGGTATGCTGTTGCCTGAGTCAAAGCTTGGATCTGACACAATGTTGGTTGCGGCGCCTGAACCACTGACGATCACCGAGACTGGGGTTTGCTCAGCCTTAACCTGGGGTACGCGAGGCGCAGCGTTGGTTGGCGTAACCTGCGCGGGGTTTTGTGCGCTAGTACCTGCCAGCGTAATGTCTTGCTGCACCGTCGGTTTGCCCGAGCAGCCCACAAGCAAAGGCAAGCCTAAGAGAAACAGTGTACCAAGGCGATGCGCCATAAGAGGACCCTTTTTACGTATTGACCGTCAGTGTATCGCCGACTGAGTTCAGTCGATGGCACCTAAAGCGCCAACGCGTCTTCGATCGCTTGACGAAGAGATTCGGGTGTATCGGTTGGGGCGTAACGCTTGAGCACCTGCCCCTTGCGCCCCACTAAAAACTTGGTGAAATTCCATTTAATCGCTTCTGTGCCAAGCAAACCAGGTTTACTCGATTTCAGCCACTGATAAAACGGCACCGCATTGGTGCCATTAACATCGATCTTAGCGAACATTGGAAATGTCACCTTGTACTGCGTTTCGCAAAACGTCAGAATACTGCTCTCGCTGCCTGGCTCTTGGTGCCCGAACTGATCGCACGGAAAACCCATCACCACCAAGCCGCGACTCGCGTACTCTTGGTGCAAGCTTTGCAAGCCTGCGTACTGACCCGTAAAGCCACACTTAGAGGCAACATTCACGACGAGCAAGACTTTGCCCTCGTAGTGGCTTAAGGGTTGAGATTCGCCCTGAATAGTTTTGACGTTGAAGGATGTAAGACTCATATTTTGGCTATAAAAGTAGCAAGTGAACAGGACATAGGATAACTGTTTGCACCCTGATCAGTCGCAAGGCCATCGCTAACTGGGCCAATGTGACTGAGCGGGTGGGCGCTGCTATCGCAGACTTTTGAACGCCTCAATCGCACGAACTCGGCTGCTTTGAAGGTTAACGATTTGTTCTGGGTAATTCAACGCCTTGCGCGCAATCGGACTGGGATTGTGGATCTCTTTGCCGCCAAGGGTTGAGAGCTCGGGCACCCAGTGCTTGATAAAGTCGCCTTGAGGGTCGAACTTTTCAGACTGGCTAATCGGATTAAACACTCGGAAGTAGGGTGCTGAGTCTGCCCCCGTTGAAGCGCTCCATTGCCACCCACCGTTATTCGCAGCTAACTCGCCGTCGATTAAGTGTTGCATAAAAAATGCTTCGCCCAAGCGCCAATCAATCAACAAATTTTTTGTCAAAAACATTGCGACAACCATACGGAGGCGATTGTGCATCCAACCCGTGGCTAACAGTTGCCGCATTGCTGCATCAACAATTGGCACCCCAGTGCGGGCTTGTGCCCAGGCTTCGAAATCTTCGGGCGCCTGACGCCACAACACTGCGTTGGTTTCAGCTCGCATCGGCTGATGCATTGAAAGCGCCGGATAACCAAACAGCAGGTGCTGATAAAACTCACGCCAGAGCAACTCAGTGATCCAGACAACGATACCCCGTTGACCCGTATCAAACTCGCCTTGATTTTGAATCAGAGCGGCCTGCAAGCACTGGCCCGCCGAGACCAGACCCGCGGCAAGGTAGGGCGACAAAACGCTTGTGCCCGGTATCGCCGGAAAATCACGATCTGGCTGGTACTGAGCCATGCGTGTTTGGGCAAACTGATCAAGCCGCTCGAGTGCAGCTGCAGGCGTCGCTGGCCACGCGTTTTGCAAGTCTGCTGGAATCACACTTAACAGAGCGGTCAGCGCCTTTGGCAAATCGTCAGAAGCCGGTAATCCCGCGTTAGATTGTTTTTTAATCTTTGGCGCAAGCTTATAAGGTGCCGTGCGCAGTTTTTCTCGACACGCCTTTGCAAAGGGTGTGAAGACCCGATAATACGCGTCGGCACCTGTTTTAACAGTGCCAGGTATTAAAAGAGTGCCGCCATGATGTCCTTGCAAATCAATATTGTGCTGCGCCAATAAACGATAAGACGCTCTGTCGCGGGTGCGTTCGTTGACGCCATGTTCGCGATTGCATTGCACCTGTTCAACGTTGTACTGTTGACAAAAGTTGAGTAGGGCGGCCGGGATATCTTTCCATCGGTCGACGACCAGTATCTTGAGCGGAATATTCAACGCCTCAAGTTCAGTGCGCAGGTGCTGAACCGCGCGCAACCAGAAATCAATCTTAATGGCAGCGTCATGGTGCGAACGCCACTGTTCGGGAGAGGCAATAAACAAGCCGATCGTTGGGCCGAGCGCCGCGGCGGCGGCCAACGCAGGTTGATCATCCACGCGTAAGTCTGTGCGAAACCAACAAACAGCCGTCATCAGAACTTACCTTTTAGCGTGCCAGGCTTGCAGCGCCGCGAGCGTGCTGCTGACGTGTTGATCTGGGCTCATTCCACTGTGAACGAATAGTATCTTCGAATCCGGCGTCACCACGTAAGAGATTCGGCTCGCCATACTAGGCATGAGCATCATGCCGGCATCGTACGCTTTGATAATTTTACGATCAAGGTCTGCCGCGACAGCAAATTTTCCACCGCAGGGGCCTTGCGAGAATTTTTTCAAGGTCTCAATATCATCACTCGACACCCCAATCACCGTGGCCTTGAGCTCTGCAAACTTGTCTGTTGCCTGCGCAAACAACTGCGCCTCAATCGTGCAGCCAGACGTAAAAGCCTTGGGGTAAAAATACACCACCACCGGCCCTTTTTTAAGTGCTTCGGCAAGCACAAAATTGTAAGTTTCCCCCGCCAGCGCAGCCGGCGCGGTAAAGCTCGGCGCGGCGGCACCCACTTTGAGTTCAGCCCAAGCAGACGTGAACTGAAAAAGGCTTAGCAATAGGCTTAGTCCAATTAGATGAATTCTTTTTCTGAGTATCATTGAAGATCCTTGAAAAACCGAGTAAAAAAAAGGCGTACATTACTAGTGAATACCAACATGCGTAAGAGTACCAAGTTATCTGAGGGATTAGGGATGAAAGCACTTTTTTTGCGTGGACGAAATACCTTAACGGGCCAAGGGCTTTGCCTGTGCGTGACCTTGCTGAGTATGGCTAGCGTGCAAGCCCAGTCAACGTTGCCTTTGCCGCCTCCACCCGAGATCCGTTGGCCCGAACCCGAACCTGAGCGCTGGACACAAGAAGACGTGACACTCGAACAAAGGTTCGACACGGCACGAAAAGAAACCGTAGCGGCCCATCAAGAGGCACTCAACGAGTGCAAAGGGATGCTGGTACCTGAGCGAGCCGCGTGCATCAGTCAGGCTAAGGCGCAGCTCGAACTCGAATTGGCTCAGCTTAAGGCTAAAGCCAGATTTGGAATGGAGCCCAATTAGCGGCGTGGCGTACCGTTTGCGCTTTGGGCCAGACCTGAATTAATTCAGGCGGCCGTGACTACCACCCAAGCTAAACCGGCCAGCACCCAACAGTGCAACAACTAAGGCACCCATTAAAAACAGGCCTTGCAACTCAAGTGCCCAGCCACCTGTTTTGGTGAGACTCAAAATTTGAGACGCGTGCGCTAAATAAATCGCCAATCCCATATTGAATACGATCACCAACGCTCCAGCTCGGGTGAGTACGCCAATAATGAGTAGCGAAGGAGCGATGATTTCACCAATAAACACACCAAAGGCAAGCCAGGCAGGCCAACCTTGTGCAAGAACTAGGGCGGTAATTGACTCAATGCCATTGGCTAGTTTGAACAAGCCGTGCATCAACAACAAAATGCCGACCGTCAGTCGCAAGAGCAGTTTGCCAGCATCGTCAAAGCGGTTCATATTGGGCGTTCTCTAAAAGGGTTGATTGCGAGCGAATACTGGACCAAGGATATTGGCTGTACTTTGCAAAGCTTTGTTGACTTCGCTTAATCGGCTTCGACAATGCTTTTATTTTAGATCAATGCCCAAGGGAGCGTGTTACTTTTAAGCGCAAACTACGACTAACAGATGCTATCTTCAAAAAAGCTATCAAGTCAGCCAATTGGATAACGACAAGACGCGTAATTGCAAAGCTTTTTTTAGGCGAATGCGCAGTCATGTTAAATTTTTCTGAGCGCCTCTTTGCCACGCTCAACTAGCATAAACGGTGTAAACGATGAAATTACGGTTCGCGTCATTCTTCTTGCTCTTAGCCTTAGGGGTGTCGTTCGCCATCCCTTCATTTTCAGTGCGGGCGCAGGCTTACCCAAATAAATCAGTCAAGATTATTGTGGGCTATCCACCTGGGGGGTCAACTGATGTGCCGGCCCGCATAGTGGGGCAAAAGTTAGCTGAGGTGCTAGGCCAGACCGTTGTGGTTGAGAATAAACCTGGGGCGAGCGGCAACATAGGTGCTGAGCTTGCAGCCCGTGCGGCACCCGATGGCTACACGATCTTTTGGGTATCGATTGGTACCGCGGTCAGCGCCTCGCTATTTCCAACCCTGAGCTACAACCTGTTTAAAGATTTCGTTGCGGTATCACAAGCGACCTCAGTCACGAGCTTCTTGCTAGTGCATCCCACGCTACCCGTGCGTTCAGTGCAAGAGCTCATCGACTATATCAAAGCGCGTCCGGGCGAGCTGAGCTACAGCTCTTCGGGTACGGGCGGCTCACCGCATTTGGCCGCAGAATGGTTTAAAGCTCGGGCCGGCATCGAACTGGTACACGTTCCCTATAAAGGAACAAGTCCACAAACGATAGATTTGTTAAGTGGCACGGTGAAGGTTGCCTTCCCGACCATGCCGGGCATGATTGAGCATGTGCAACAAGGCAAGCTCAGGGCGCTTGCAGTCACAAGCCCCAAGCGAAGCGCATTGTTACCCGACGTCCCGACCATGATCGAGGCTGGCTTTGACGGTTATGTGGCGACCTCTTGGAGTGGTGCGATGGTACCCACTGGTACCCCAGCGGCGATCGTGCAGCAACTCAGCGTGGCCATCAATCAAGTGCTTGCCATGCCTGACGTGCAGCAAAAGCTCGCAACCAGTGGCGCCGACGCTGTTGGCAGTACGCCAGAGGCGTTTAAAGCATTTATCGAAGCCGAGACACTGAAATGGGGCAAGGTTATCAAAGACGCAAAGATCGTCAATCAATAATCAAAGACCACCTCAAGTGGCTTGAGTAATTTGCGGGTGTCGCCTACCCGCTGCGTCACACCAAGCCGATCAAGCACCTCTAAGATTTCAATTGCCAACATCCGGTTCACACCTGCTTGGTCGCGAAACTGGGCCGCAATGAAGGTCTGCGTGGGGCTCGTTGACGCCAAATGGCGCGCCAGCGTTGCGAAATGGATAAAGTTGGCACGTAAATAGAAACGCTCGGAGCTAACCCGATACAGCTCACCTTGTTTAACCTTTCGGTGCAACATGTCATTGACGACCAAGGTTTTTAAACCGGCGGCTTGTGCAAGCTCTGCGGCCGTTAGGCCTTTGGGTCCCATCGCTGCAAGCGCAGGTTGAATCTTTTGCCACAGCATTTGATCTGCTGCGTTGGCGCTTGACCGATGCACAGCTAACGCAGCAAACGTGCCGGTCAGTATGATTTTTTGCTCTGGGGCGATAGCGCGCATGAGGGCAACAAAAACGCCTGCCTTCATATTTGGAGCAGACTGTTTGCGTAGGTCTTTCAGGCTCAGCCCAGCCGCTTGTGGCTGAGCCTGGTGATGCTGTTTCAACGTTGTGACCACGCGAGCGCCAAGCTTTTCAACCGAGACCTTAAGTAAAGCGAAGTTAGGCGCCTTAGCAATCATGACTGCGTCCAACCCAGATAGCATATCTATCACGGCGCTGTCCGTCAGGTTGAAGCTGCGCGCAAAGTGGTCTAAGTCGACGCCCGTCTCTGAATGACAAGCGAGCAGGGCACTTAATGCAATCGCAGGATCCTTCTGGGCAAAGGCGGCAACTTCTGTTTGGCGAAGTGCTTTGTCTCGCACTCTTGCCGGAGCAAACGGGTCAAGTACCACTCCACCGCCGAGCGTGCGTTGCGCGGCTTGGTCGCGAATAATCAAACGATCGCCATTTAAACAGGCAATCGGTTTGTTTAAGACCAACCGGGCGTGGCCAGTCGCACCCGGCTGTATTGAGCCGCCTCGCTCAATGGCGACGCGAGCGATGACCTCTGTGGTGCCTAAATGCAGATGAACCTCAGTCCAATGACTCAACGCTTGCGGTTCGGTATGCAAGAGGGTCAGGCTAATGTCAATACGTGAGGTTGGGGCATGCAAGGCTGAGGCAACGACCCAGTCACCACGACCGCAGTCTTGCGCGCTGACACCCACCAGATTGAGCGCACAGCGTTCGCCTGCGTGCGCTTCAGTGACCGCTGCACTGTTTTGATGGATACCTCGAACGCGGACAGTTTGACCGCTGGGCGTGAGTATTAAGCGCTCGCCGACTTGCACCTGATGATTAAAGACAGTACCGGTGACAACCGTACCGCTGCCAACAATCGAAAAAGACCGATCAATCGCAAAGCGAAAAGATCGCCCCTTGAATTCGGAGCGCTTGGTCTCACGCGCGGCTTGACCGAGCCGCTCGCGTAACTCGTTCACACCCTGCTGCGAGAACACCGAGCATTCGACAATTTCAAAACCAGCCAGCCTTGCGCTGTGCAATAACGTCTTTACCTGTTGACGCACTTCTTTCACACGCTCGGCCGATACACGATCAGTTTTCGTCAAGACGGCAACGCCCGTGTGGATGCCGAGCAACTGCACAATGCTGAGATGCTCGATGGTTTGAGGCATGACGCCATCATCAGCGGCAACCACCAACATGACATAGTCAATGCCACAGACACCGGCCAGCATATTACGTACAAAGCGCTCATGACCCGGCACATCCACAAAACCAATCAAAGGGGTCTGAGGTAAGGCCAAGTAAGCAAAACCTAGATCAATCGAGATGCCTCTAGATTTTTCTTCTGGCAAGCGATCGGTGTCGACGCCCGACAAGGCCTTGACCAAGGTGCTCTTGCCGTGATCAATATGGCCTGCGGTAGCAACAATCATTTTGAGCGGATGGTCTCTGTGTACATTGCGATGATTCGAGTGCTTGGGCGATATGAATCATTAAACCGTTTTAGTGGTCAGACAAGTCTATGGACTAGACGATTTTCTCGAGGACAAAGTGCGAGATCCCAAAGCTTGGCACCACCATCGAGTGCAAGCCCTGGCCGCCGGCCACCACAATTTGAATTTGCGAGGCCTCGTCCAAGTAAGGGATATGGGTGGTACCCGAAGACACATTAAATGTTTTTCGCTTGGTGCGATACCATTCTTGGCAACCTTCACTGACACGGCTTAATTGCAAGCGCATACGCTTGTGTAGATCGTGTCGAACATCGTCTTTACTCATGCCGTGTTTTGCCAAGATTGCTGCGTGTTCAGGGCCAAGTACCAGCAGCATCTCACCGCCAGAGCTCATGTTGTTGCCGCCAATCGTCATCATCACATCAGAGATCATTAACAAAAGTTCTGCCGCATTTGCGCTGGCGTGATCTTGCACATTATGAGGGGATTCGGCCGCGTGTACCAGTACACTGCTGTCCGTTTTTGCCAAGCCATGTTCAACATGAAACGGATCCCAAGGATTTTGCTCTTCGTTTTCACCAGCACAAAAACTAAACTTACAAGGCGTGCCGTGTGTCGCCATATCCGTCTTGCCCGGGATCCCTTGACCGATGTTCATGAGCACCAGGCGCAGCGCACGCCCGATTGTGGCATTGGCGCGAAAGCCCTGTCCAAACACATTCGAACCACAGTTCAAGCCAATCTCGTGACGAATCGGGCCGTTGACGACGAACATCGGTGCCACCGGATGTGTGGTCGACTGGATGCCGGATAAATTAAAGTGAGGCACTGCCATCGCCTTTAACGCCGCCACAAGCACTGGCATATAACTAGGCTTACAGCCCGCCATGACGGCATTGATTGCCAACTTCTCAACACTGCATAACGCGTAGCCCGGCGCAATCGCAGCGATATCGCTATCGCCAGCTAAACCGCTGCCAGCCACCATGGCCGCAACCCGTTCCGGAGTCGGAGCCACGATGGGTAGACCGTCTGTCCAACCTTGCTGTTCGAAATAATCTTGCAAAGAATCGTCGGGCAAGGCGAGCTCTAACAGTGTTGCGTGGGTGCTCATGACGAGCCCTCCAAAGGTTGAAAGATTCGTAACGGCACTGCCGACGCTTGTTGCGAGTGCGTCACGGCTTCACAGCGCACCTCTCGAACCAAATACTCGCGTCGCGCTAGCCTGACGGTGTGGACGCATCCATTAAAAACTGCACGGCATCGACTAAGCGCTGCAATGCGATCGCGTCGATCTCGTCGGGAGTTCGATTCGCTAAGGGGTGATCGATTAACAGGATCGGCAAACTTGGCAGGCCTAAAGATTTTGAACGTGTTGCTGCAATCCCTCGAAAGGGTTGCGTCACGAACGTCACTGTGGGGATCCCCAGAGACTCTATCGTGTGCGAGTCGTGGACACTCCACGACGAGCACGACCCTCAGTCGCCTGAGGCCGTGAGCATCAGGTCGGGTTTCCATGCCGTGATCTCAGAGATAAACGGAGCAGGCGCAGCAGAAGTGGGCTTGCGCCACATTTTGATTTCGGCCACACCGTGTTGTAACTGCAATTGCTTTCCAAACGCGGATAAGAGCTCGCGGGCGTTGACCTTGTTGTTATCCAACAATGCAAGACGTTTGCCCTTCAGGCTTGCTAGGCGAGGGGCGAGGTGGCGCAGCCCTTGCGCTTTGCCGCCTTCTGGGATGAGGTCATGCGGGTTTTTAACCGCTGTGTGCGACTCAACTGCTGGATGTAACACGCGCAGCATGTGCATCGTCATTTTGTTTTCAGCGTTCATCATTGACTCCTGTCTGTATTTTTCTATTCTAGACCTAACAAAAAAAGTGCGTCGAGCGTTAAATCGATCAAGTACGCGAGTGAGTTGCCAACAGATTTCAAGCCTGTCAAGCGAATCGACTGGGTAGCCAATCGGTTTCGGAAATATTGCGCTGCAACATTGCCCGTCGTAATAGCCATCGTTTGACGTCTTTGCCGTATCGTTCTTTGGCGTCTTTTGTCGATTGGCGAGATTGTTTTCTCATGACCCGCAACCGCAAAAAGCGATCGACCCACGCATAGCACGACGACATTTGGGTAGAGCAGGGCCAAGAGCAACTGAGGCGACTCAATCAGCTAAGATAGTGGCTATCGCATAAGGAGAGTAGGGTGAGCCAAGAACAAAGTACGACAGAACAAGCTGACGACGCACGCATGATCATTGATTTGGTGGCAAAGTTTGTTGACCAAGAATTGATGCCTCTTGAGGCAGCCGTGCTCGCTCGCGAAATCAAAGCTGAGCCGCTGAAATTGCTGCCTGAAGAAGAGGCGCCGTTATTAAAAAAATGTAAAGAATTGGGCTTGTGGGCCTTGGATGCCCCCGAAGAGCTTGGCGGCGCTAACCTTTCAGCTACCACCTGGATGGCGCTGAACGAAGAATTGGGTCGCACGGTGACGCCTTTTGTGTTTCCACCAGACTCGCCCAACATGCACATGTTGCTAGCTGTCGGCACCCCTGAGCAAAAGAAGAAATATCTTGAGCCCTACGCCGCAGGCACAGCTAAATCTGCAATTGCGATTTCTGAGCCCAATGCGGGCGGCGATCCCTCAGGCATGATTACGCGCGCTGAAAAAGTGGGCAATGAGTGGGTTATCAATGGTCGCAAGATCTGGGTCAGCAAAGTCCCTTCTGCCGATTTTGTGATCGTCATGGCCCGCGTCGGTGCGGGTAAGCGTCACGAGGGCATTACGGCGTTTATCGTTGAGAAAAATACACCCGGTTTTGAGATTTTGCGCGAGATCCCAATGCTCGGTGGTCATCGCACGTATGAGCTGGTGTTTGAA
>JAIPCU010000107.1 GCA_021738045.1 Candidatus Methylopumilus sp.
ACAGATGAGCAGCTGCAGACAATCGCGTCTGTGCTTGGAAAAAAATAAAAAGGAGCACAACATGAATCGTCGTTTATTTCTAGGACAAAGTTCTGCGTTGTTTGGTGCTGCTCTTGGTATGCCAGGGCTTGCACGCGCTAGCCTCAACAAGGCTCAAATCATCGTGGTGGGTGGTGGGTATGGTGGTGCAACTGCCGCTAAATACCTCAGGCTACTTTCGAATAACACCGCGAATGTCACCTTGATCGAACCCAATGCACAATTTATTTCGTGCCCGATGTCGAACTTGGTGATTGGCGGCTCAAAGACCTTGGCTGATGTCACGGTGTCATACGACGCATTGCAGAAAAAGCATGGCGTTAAAGTTGTAAAAGATAGCGTCGCCTCGTTTAACGCTGAAAAGAAAACCATTCAACTCGCGTCGGGTCAAACATTGTCCTACGACAAGCTGGTGGTGTCGCCAGGCATTAGCCTAATGCTTGATAGCATTGAGGGCCTGGCGCAAGCTAATCAAGCGGGCGTTACCTTACAAGCCTGGAAAGCGGGCGACGAAACGGTGGCCTTGCACAAACAGCTTGCATCAATGAAGGATGGTGGCGTTTTTGCAATCAGTATCCCGCTTGCCCCATACCGTTGCCCACCCGGCCCCTACGAGCGCGCCTGCCAGGTTGCCAACTATCTCAAAAAGAATAAGCCTAAGTCAAAGGTCATTGTTCTGGATGCGAACCCTGATGTCATCTCAAAGCCTGGCTTGTTTAAAAAAGTTTGGGCCGAGCAATACGCAGGTGTCCTCGAATATCGCCCTCAGTTCAATGTGACAGCGGTAGATGCCAAGACCAAGACGCTTAAGTTTGATGTGCAGGATGACTTAAAAGCTGATGTGTTAAACATTTTGCCGGCCATGCGTGCGGGTGATTTGGCCGTGCAAGGCGGTATTGCTAACGCGAACAAGCGTTGGGTACAAGTCGACTTCAAAACTTTTGAATCTACCGCCGCAAAAGATGTACACGTGTTGGGTGATTCGATTCAAGTTGCACCGTTGATGCCAAAATCTGGTCATATGGCGAATCAACACGCTAAAGTCGCGGCAGCTGCCATCATCGCGCAACTCAATGGTTGGGAAATCAACCCTGCGCCCGTGCTGACAAACACCTGCTACAGCTTTGTCAACGACACCCAAGTCGTTCACGTGGCAAGTGTGCATCAGTATGATGCAGCCGAAAAGACCTTTAAAACGGTCGCCGGTTCGGGTGGGGTGTCGACTGGGCCAACCGATCTTGAAGGCGTCTACGCGTGGGGCTGGGCGCGCAATATCTGGGCGGATAGCCTAGGTTAAATAGCGGCTTCGTTATTGGTGAGAGCCCAGCATCTGTTCAGCTTGGCTTTCGCCAGAACGTTGCGCTCAGGCCTTTGGTAGATGGGCGCCTAGCACCGTTCGGTTTAGACAAGTTTGCCGTCCGTCTGACGCATTAGTTACTTTTAAAGCGCGTCAGTTTGACAATGGCAATCGCGATAAACGGCATCGCAAAGCCAAGACAAATCGTGGTGAGTAGCAGCGGCCCGAGTTCGGTGTAGTTTGCCGCACTTTGGGCCGTTGCTGTTTTGGTCGCTCGCGTAATTTCAAAAATTTGATTTAAGTATTTAGTGCCGAGCTGGCTCAGCGAGAGCGCGAGATTCGTAAACGAAGCCATCACGGCAAAGTAGGTGGCCTTCAGATTGTCAGGTGCTGAGCGTGCGATCCAGGCAAGCATTGGGATCATCGCAACTTGCCCAAGTGGCGACTCAAGCGCAGTATCGATGAGCGCGATCACACGGGCATCAACCACGCCCCCAGTCATCGCGGCTGTCCAATGATGCAGGCCATGCACCATCCCTAAGGTCGGTAAGGCCAGCAAGGTACCAAAAATGGTGAGCGTGCCAACGATATAAACAATCGATTTCTCGGCCATGAAGCGCCGAAAAATAAACATGCCAAGCAAAGACAGCACACTACCAACCAACGAAAGGATTGAAAAGAACTGTTGATCAAACTTAAGTTCGTCGATGAGCCACCAGCTGACACCGGGCCCGGGTGTTGGGATCGCCCTGAAGAAAAAAATCACGAGAGCGGTACCCACAAGAGTTGAACGCATCTGCGGTTCAAGATCACGCGTGAGTCGGCTCATCAAAAAAATGATGATGGTCATTGAGCCAACAAAAATAATTTCTTGACCATACTTCACTTGACTCAAACCCATGGTGAGCGTGAACACCACAAACACTAGGCTACCTAACAAAATAGTCCAGTTAGGTGTGACGAGCTCGATATGCGCGTTAAGTGCAGCGTGTGCCTGCGCTTTAGTGAAGCCTTGCTCGATCAAACGTCGTGTATCGCGAGTGCGCAGCCAGGCCGCTACGGCGACACCCGCAACCGAGATGAGCGGGATGCCAAGTGCCAAGGTGTACACCTGAGCATAACGCGTGAGTTTTTCGGCTTCAGACAGGTGTTGTACGCCTGCAAAGGCATAGATGTTCAGCAGTGCCACGAACACCGAGCCACCGATAATGGCCACACGCCCCAAGGTTTGCATGGTGGTGTGCATCAGTTTGAGACGCTCAGGTTCGATGGGCTGGCCGTGCTCATCAACATGAGGTACTGCCTCGACAGTCATGGCGTCGGCGACGGCATCTTGTAGTACATACCCGATGGGAGCCAATAGGGCACTTACCACGAACCAGACTTCAACAGAAAATATGCCAGCCATCGCGTCGCGGTGAGACACCAAACCCACCATGATGAGCAAGCTCGCTGCGATGAGGGAAGCGCCTACAAAAAGTAAGCCGCTTTTGAAGCGCCACAACAAATCGACAATATGGCCGAGCCCCATTTTGAGCGACCACGGGATTACCACCCAAAAACTTAAGGCCGCTAAAAAGGCTGCCGAAAGATTGAGATAGTCTTTAACAAAAAATGTGCCGACGATGCCGGTGAGGCTTGAAACGCCTGCGGCGACATACACCATTAAGGGGGGCAGGTAAGACAGCCGCATTTCGCGGCCAAGCTCAAGAATGTTGCGATCGATCCAGCGCGTGAGACTCAAAAACATGGTTTAGGCCCGTGGTGGTGATGCGCACTAGTTTACAACTAGGTCGTTTACGTTTTCTTTGCCTCGAACTGACGAAGCTTTACGTTGCCAGAGTCTTAGTGCATGTTGTACGGCTGCCTTAGCGCGAGTAATACGGCTTTTGCCCAGACTGATGGTCGGTCACATCAATAATCGTGGTGATCTCTGGTGCGGCACGTTTGACCATGACTTCAAAGCCTTGTTTGAGCGTGGCCTCAGACGAGGCGCAGCCTTGACAGCCACCACTCATGCGTACGTAGAGCTGTCCCTCTCGCAGATCGACAATTGAAATCGCGCCACCATGGCTAGCAATCGAGCGGTTGACTTCGCGATCAAGAATGTCTTGAACAATCTCACGCACGATTTCGTTCGAGCGACCCTGTGCTTGCGCAGCCACCGCGGTGGCTAGCACTGCGGACACCCCCGACAATAATTGCGTGCGGATGGCGGCTCCTATCGCCGCCTTCAAGGTCTGCCATGACGTATCGGTCGACTTGCTCACAGACACAGTATTGTCGGCAATGAGTACAGAGGCGACCCCCGGTAGTGCAAAGAGCGTTGCCGCCAAGGGGGCGCTTGCCGCTTGCACCGTATCTGTAAAGAAAAAAGGCCCGCCCGCCTGCACAATTGTGCTGACGGTAAATTTACAAGTATCAGGATCTGCAATTGCAGTTTCAGCCTTGATCGTAATCGGAGCCTGAACCTGCGTTGCGTGCAGGGCGCTGGTGTTAGACATCTTCAGACCGATTTGCTGCCGCTTCATCTGCAAATTTTCTGAGCCTCGTAAACGCATGAATCCCGCTGTTATGACCATCGTTCCAGTCAAAGCCAATAGCATAGTTACCGACACTCATGATCTTCTTGGGGGCAACATCGGCACGTACGGTTTTTGGATCAAGCAGTGGGCGACCGCTCATCTCTTCGACACACAGCGCGCACTGGCAGGCTAAACGCAAATCGCGTACGTCAAAATCTGATTGAACGCCGTCTTCCCACAAAACCGTGAGCGTGCGCGCGTCGCGCTTACGCATACCGATGGGGGTGTCGGTTGCGCCGTTCTTGTGTACTTCACTAGCCAACCATTCGGGGGCGCCGGTGTTCGCTTCAAAGTCCCACATAAACGGTTTCAGTACCGTAGCGGTATTGCGCATCGCTTGAACTAATTGCGCGGCGATTGAGGTGTATACCTGAGCGCTTGCTGATTGCGGCAGCCCCGCCACAATCGGACGACCCTCATCGCCACAGGCGACCACCTCGCTGGCGAGCGGCAGAGCGCCTAAAAATGGCACCTCAAGTTCTTGGCTCATTTTTTCGCCACCGCCATGTCTAAAGATGTCGGTAGTTTCGCCGCAGTGTGGGCAGGTGAAGGTGCGCATGTTTTCGACAATGCCCAAAATCGGCACGTGCACCTTTTGAAACATGCGTAAGCCGCGGCGCGCGATCTTTAAGCTCACCGCCTGTGGTGTCGTCACGATGACAACGCCCGATAACGGCGTGCTTTGGGCGATCGTGAGTTGTGTATCGCCAGTGCCGGGCGGCAGATCAAGGATCAAATAATCTAAGTTGCCCCATTCGACGCCTGCAGTAAACAGACGCAGGTACTTAGTCACCATTGGGCCACGTAACACGGCCGGAGTATCGTCGCCGGTGAACATTGCCATGGACACCACTTTGAGCCCAAAGCGTTGAGCGGGGATCATCTTGCCTTCGGCTGTCATGGCGGGTTGGCCGCTTGTGTTGATGCCAAGCATGCCGCAAATACTGGGGCCCAAAATATCAGCATCGACTAAGCCAACATTGGCACCCGTTTGTTGTAAAGCCAAGGCAAGGTTGGTGCTGACCGTTGATTTGCCGACGCCACCTTTACCGCTGCCCACCGCAATAATGTGTCGAATGCCTGGCAGTTTTTCAGGGCCTTGAGGCTGAGGCTGGCCTTGAGGTTGGCTTAAGTCGGTATGAGTGGCTTGCATAACAGAGTGAATCCTTAGCGATTGATAGGTCTATGATAAATAGCCCAGTAAATTAGTCAAGAATATACCTCAGGAACCGAAGGCTATTGGCGGCGGGTGAGGGGTAGTGAGCGCTGATGACCGCTCATCATGGCGCGGCGCTTGCACGCATCTTGGTTCACCAAGTCATCCGTTCAGGGTAAGAGCCATTTTAGACAGACGCCAAGCAGTCCACAGGCAATAATCACGTGAATCACATTGCTCTGGTACTTGAAGAGCGCCACCCCCGCAGCCACTGCGATTAGGGCGGAAGGCCAGTCAAAGAGGCCTTGCAAGCCATTTGGCCACAACACGTGATAACCAAAGAAGACGGCCAGATTCAAAATGACCCCGACCACCGCAGCGGTGATGGCCGTCAAGGGTGCCGTGAAGCGAAGATTATTGTGCGTGGTCTCAATCAATGGGCCACCAGCAAAGATAAATAAAAATGAAGGTAAAAAGGTAAACCAAGTGACCAAGCAAGCCGCAACAGCGCCCGCCAAGAAAAGACTGTCTGGGCCAAACAGCGCTTGAGCGTAGCCGCCAATAAAGGCAACAAAGGCGACCACCATGATGAGGGGCCCAGGTGTTGTTTCGCCCAAGGCCAGACCATCAATCATTTGTGAGGGGGTGGCCCAGCCGAAGGTCTCGACTGCACCCTGATACACGTAGGGCAGCACGGCATAGGCGCCACCAAAAGTCAGTAGAGCTGCCTTGGTAAAGAACCAACTCATTTGGGTGAGGGTGTGATCCCAACCAAAGTGCCAGCTTAAATAGCCCATCGGGATGACCCAGAGTGCTGCACCAACCAGCAACACCTGCAACAGCCGAGTCCACTTAAACAACGCGTGCGCAGGTGTCGGGGTGTTGTCATCAATCAAGGCTTCGCCATGACTCTGTTTTGTTTGCGCGTGGCTGGGAGCAGCGCTAAACAATTCTGGTTTGTAGTGACCGCTGACAATACCAATGACTGCCGCACTCAGTACGATGAGTGGAAACGGGAGCTCAAGCATAAAAATTGCAACAAAGCTTGCGGCTGCGATCGCCCACAACAGCTTATTTTTTAACGCACGTGAACCAATACGATAGGCAGCTTGAACAACAATGGCTGTCACGGCGGGCTTGATACCATAAAACAACCCTGCCACGATTGGGACCTCGCCATAGGCGATATAGATCCAAGACAGAGTGATAAGCAGAAACAGCGAGGGCAAGACAAATAGAACGCCCGCCACCAACCCGCCGCGCGTTCGATGCATCAACCAGCCGAGATAGGTCGCGAGCTGTTGGGCCTCGGGTCCTGGCAGCACCATGCAGTAGTTCAAGGCATGCAAAAACCGCTTTTCTGAGATCCAACGTCGCTTGACGACAAGCTCTTGATGCATCAAGGCAATCTGCCCAGCAGGGCCGCCAAAACTCAAAAAACCGAGCTTGAACCAAAAGCCAAGGGCCTGCCAGAAACTGACCTGCTCAGCGCGAGGGGGCGAAATAGTTTGCAACGCGCGAACCTTGTGAGAATGTCTTTAGCAAAAGCAAACAGAAGAGGTGCAGACAGTGGTCATCTACACCGCGTGCTTTCGTGCCACCCAAAATGTTGCGCCCTCTGCACCGTAGCGCTCAGAGTGGGGCTCGTTTTGTTTCATCTCAAAGGTACCCCCCGCCGTAAGATGTTTTGTCTCGCCGTGACAGGTCATCCACATTTCGCCCTGCGTGACGATCGCTTGTACGCTAAAAGGGTGTGTATGAGTCGGCACGACGGTATCCGCGGCCCAAGTGCGTTCAAGCACCTCGTCAAAGCCAGCGTCGAGAGATTGTTTTTTGAAGTGATCAAAGTTTAGAGTGTTCATATTTGTTCAAGTGAATACGTATTGAAGGTGATACGAGTTAGGTGAATCGCTGAACCTTATCATAGGACAGAATCGTCTGCCAAAGGCTAATTTAATTGATGCATTAAGTCATCGTATTGTTAGGAGTTTGTTCGATCTCACCTAAAGACATCAAAACTGAATTGAGATCAGTACCTGAAAAATGCGGCTGTGGAGGCAAGGCTTCGAAAGGCAGTCCCTGGCGATTGACCCAATGCGTTGTGAAGCCAAACCAGGTGGCACCCAACGCATCCCATGCATTGCTCGATACAAACAGCACTTCATTTTTGTTGACGCCAACAATCTGTTGCACCAAACCGTAACTTTCAGGCGATGTCTTGAACAAGCGAATAGAATCGATTGAGATGATATGGTCTAAAACCTCTGCCATTCCTGCACTCGTGACCGCCGACGTCAGCATGTCCATGCTGCCATTTGAAAGTATGGCCGTGGTGAGGCCCATGCTTTTGATCTTTTGCAGCACAGCCAAATTTTCTTTAAATGGGGTCAGTTGCGCGTATTGCTGTAGCAGTTTTTCAACTTGACCAGAGCTGCGGTCTAGTTTGAGTCGGTCTAACGTGTACTCCAGCGACAAGCGCGTGAGTTCCCAAAACGACCGAAAGTATTGACTGCCCGAGGAGTTGTGTGGATCTGACTGCGTAATCAGCCTTGTGTATTCAATTTGTTTATCGCGCCACTTTACGGCGATATCAGCCCCTTGGTCGCGGTAAAGCTCTTCGGCTAAAGCTTGGATGGAGTAAACATCAAACAGCGTTCCGTAGGCATCAAACACAACAGCTTTGATTTTCATGACACGTCTCTTGAGATCGCCGTATGCCAGTTTTCAAAGGCAATCAGGCGCAAAATTAACTTAAGGTAATGTTTAATCAGTTGTCGGTGCGTAACCAAAGGGTTGTGCGGGATTGGCAGCAGTCTCTACCCAGACGCTCTTGACTTGAGTGTATTCGGCAAGTGCATCGACCCCGCTAGATCGACCATAACCGCTCGCATCGTAGCCGCCGAACGGTGAGGCTACGTTGATCACTTTGTACATATTGATCCAGAAGGTACCCGCTTTGACTTGAGCGGCGACTCGAAAGGCGCGTCCAGTATCTTTAGTCCAAACAGCTCCGGCAAGCCCAAAGTCGCTGTCATTCGCAATCTGAACTGCCTCGTCCTCGGTATCAAAAGGAATCGCCACGACGACAGGCCCAAAAATTTCGGTTCTAGCAACATCCATTGAATTGGTGACGTTTTTTAACACCGTTGGACGAACAAAAAAACCATTTGTTTGATTTGCTGCGACCTGCGTATCGCCCACAATCTGTGCGCCTTCTTGAAGCCCACGGGCAATCATATTGTTCACATGTTTGAATTGAGTCGCATTTTGAATTGGGCCAATTTCGGTATCGGGAGACGATGGGTTACCCAAGCGAATTTTGCTCGCACCTACGGCCACCATTTTTACAAAGCGTTCGTAGATGCTGCGCTGGACTAGCAGGCGTGAACCCGCGACGCAGCTTTGTCCGGCGCTACCGAAAATAGCTGACTGTGCGCCAACACAGGCGCGATCCAGATCTGCATCTTCAAACACAATATTGGCAGATTTACCACCTAGTTCGAGCACGCAAGGGATGCCACGTGTGGCAGCGGCTGCCGCAATCTTTCTGCCTGTTGCTGGCGAGCCCACAAACACCACCTTTTTGATTGCTGGTTGGCTCAGGGCAGCCTGGCCAATTGTGTGGCCATAGCCCACCAGAATGTTGACCACTCCTTTAGGGATACCCGCTTGTTCAATTAACTTGGCCACCACTAGCGAACTTAACGGTGTGAGCTCAGACGGCTTGAGTAATACAGCATTGCCCATGCAAATAGCGGGTGCAATTTGCCACCCGCAGGTAAACAATGGTGCATTCCAAGGGGTAATCTGCAAGACAACACCCATCGGTTCGCGGCGCGTGTAATTTAAGTGACCGCTCGGTACAGGGATGACATCGCCATATAGTTTATCGGTCCAGCCGCCGTAGTATTCAAACATTTCGGCAACACGTAGTGCCTCACCGCGACAGTCGCGAATAGGTTTGCCCGCAGAGATCGATTCGAGTTGCGCAACCTGTTCAATATTGGCACGCAACACTCGACCCGCTTCTTGCATCAGTCGGCCGCGCTCTGCGTGGCTGAGGGCCGCCCACGTTTTTTGACCGGCAAGTGCTGCCTCACAGGCTTGTTGTGCGATCTCGGTACCGGCATCTTGATAGGTGATAAACAAATCGCCTGTCACAGGGTTGATCAGAGAGATGTTGGCGCCGGTTCCTGTGTGTAACTCGCCCTTGATATAAGAGCCAATGACGCCTGTTGGAAAAAAGTGTTGATAGGCAGCAAGCAATGCTTCGGTTTGAGTTGTGTTCATATTCGATATTTTAAAAAGTCTAGCTCGATTACCCAAGAAATTTTTCCGCCCACTGAGAGGCGAGGAGTTCAGCTACTGACGCGTACCAAGTTCGACGATGCGGTTGAAATCCTCAGCGTCTTCAATCGTTTCTGCACTATTGGCCCAAAGTTCAGCGACTTTGCCTGCGAATGGCAAGTCGAGTCCAAGTGCTTGAATCAGGTCTTGTGACAGTCGAACATCTTTGCGCATGAGCTTCATGGTGAAGCCAGAATCAAATTTGTCGTTCGTGATCCAGGTTGGGTAGTTGAGTTCGGTGACAAAACTACGACCTGAGCCCGCGTTGATGCCTTGCAATAGTTGCTCGGTAGGCACGCCGGCTTTTGCGGCCATTCTAGTGACTTCACTTGCGATCAGCAGATGGGCTGCAGCCAACAGGTTATTTGCGATCTTTGCGACATGACCTGCACCGACATCACCAACGTGAACGCGTTTGCCCGTCATGGCAATCAGAATCGGCTC
>JAIPCU010000007.1 GCA_021738045.1 Candidatus Methylopumilus sp.
AAGGGCAGGATCTCTGGATTTTTGGCTACGGTTCGCTGATTTGGCGACCCGAGTTTGAATTTATCGAGCAACGCGCGGCGACTCTCGAGGGCTATCACCGCTCGTTATGCCTGTGGTCACGCATCAATCGGGGCACCCCTGAAATTCCCGGCCTCGTCTTTGGGTTAGAACAGACCGGCACCTGCCAAGGCATGGTGTTCAAAATTCCTAGCCAAAACGTCCAACAGACCTTTGACGCCGTCTGGAAACGCGAAATGGGCACTGGCGCCTATTTGCCAAGCTGGCTCACCTGTACGACCGCTCAGGCGGCTGTTTCTGGCATGGCCTTTGTGATCGATCGGCGGGGCCCAGCCTACGTCACACAACCCCCTGAGGATGACTTAGTTGAAATTATCTGTCGAGCGCATGGCACCTATGGGTCGTGCTTTGATTATGTGACTCAAACTGCCGTGTCCCTCAAAGCGGCAGGGATTTGCGATGAGCATCTCGCCACCTTGACCGAGCGTCTGCTGCACTGGCGGCAAGACCACATTCAAAGCCAGTCGCCCCAACAACGACCACAACCATCCCCATAGCCGGACCAACGGCCACCGCCTCAGTCGCGTCAACCGCAACAGTGTTATCAGAAACAGCCAGTAATCGCCAGTAATCCCCTTGGCAGGATGGACGTTACCCACGGTACACTGTGAGATAGCAACCGTCACGCGCCCAAACCGGTTTTGATTTACCCCACCTGGATTCATCATGTCGATCGCAGATCTACGGCAAAGCTACGAAAAAGGAATCCTTCTCGAGCAAGATGCCAAGGCTTCACCCTTTGAACAATTTGGTCTTTGGTTTGATCAAGCGCTCGAACAAAACGTTCCTGAGCCTACCACGATGACCTTGGCGACGGCCGACTCGCAAGGGCGTCCCTCGGCACGAATCGTCTTGCTCAAGGGCTTTGACGACGCTGGATTCGTGTTCTACACCAACTACAATTCACGCAAAGGTCAAGACTTGGCCGCACAGCCTTGGGCATGTCTGAATTTTTTTTGGCAACCACTTGAACGCCAAGTGCGTTTGAACGGCTTGATAACAAAGGTGTCTGCCCAAGAATCTGACGACTATTTTCACAGCCGTCCGCTAGGTTCGCGTCTGGGTGCCTGGGTATCCGCGCAAAGCCAACCTACCACTCTTGCTGCACTCGAGGCGAATACCGCGGCCGTGCAGCAAAAATATGGCGATCAACCTCCGCGCCCGCCTCACTGGGGTGGCTATCGCTTAGCACCTGAGTATTTTGAATTTTGGCAGGGGCGCCCTTCGCGCTTGCACGACCGCCTTACCTATCAACGATCTGGCACCAGCTGGGCACTCGAACGCATCTCTCCATAATATGACCGCTTCTGCACCGACCTTTGATTCTGCCTTTTTTCGGGCGACCCTCGGCCGCTTTCCGACTGGCGTAGCGGTCATTACCGCAAGCCTTCCAGGGCAAGCGCCTGTTGGGTTGACCGTCAGTTCGTTCAACTCTGTGTCCCTTGAGCCGCCGCTCGTACTGTTTAGTTTGTCGCGCGGCTCGTCATCCATGGCGACCATGAAAGACTGCGAACGCTATGTCATCCACGTGATGAGTCACGAGCAGCTTGGGGTCTCTCATCGCTTTACCCGAGGCACGCCGGCAGAACGATTTGCCAATATGCCACTCGTCAACGCCCCAGGCGGCTCACCACGCCTAGACCTACCCTGTGCCGCTTGGTTTGAATGCTTCAACCGCAATCGCTACGACGAAGGCGATCACATTATTTTTATTGGCGAAGTTGAACACTGCGAACGTTCAGAAGCCTTACCTTTGGTGTACCACGCGGGTGGTTACGACCTTACTCCAAATCTTCAAAAATAAATCGAAGTCATGAGCGTAGATATTGATTGCATTGTGGTCGGTGCCGGTGTGGTCGGTTTAGCCATCGCCCGAGCACTCGCCCAGAGCGGGCGAGAAGTGATGGTGGTTGAAGCGGCTGAAGGCATCGGCACCGGTACCAGCGCGCGCAACTCAGAAGTCATTCACGCAGGAATTTATTACCCCGCTGGCAGCCTCAAAGCACGCTTGTGCGTTGAGGGTCGTCATCTCTTGTACGCCTATTGCGCTGAACATGGCGTCAAGCAAAAGCGCTTGGGCAAACTGATCGTAGCCACTAGCGAAGAAGAGATCCCGACTCTCACAGAGATCCTAAAAAAGGCGCATGTCAACGGCGTCACGGATATGGAACTCTTATCAGCGAGCCAGGCGCAGGCACTTGAACCTGCGCTGTTCTGTACAGCAGCGCTGCTTTCGCCCTCAACTGGGATCATCGACAGCCACGGCTTAATGCTTGCCTACCAAGGCGACGCCGAAAACGCTGGTGCACAGTGTGTGTTTCACACCCCACTTTTATCGGGCAGTGTGCGCAGCGATGGTGGGTTTGATTTGCAGTTTGGTGGAGCTGAAGCCATGGCGCTCTCGTGCAATGTGCTGATCAACGCCTCAGGGCTGCACGCGCCCACGCTGGCGCGCAAAATCAAAGGGATACCAGCGGCTTCGATCCCAACAGAATACCTATGCAAAGGCAGTTACTTTAGTCTGCAAGGCCGCGCGCCTTTTACCCATCTGATTTACCCAACCCCACACCATGCCGGCTTGGGTGTGCACCTCACCCTCGACTTGGGGGGGCAAGCAAAGTTTGGGCCTGACGTGCAATGGATTGATCACGTTGATTACACGGTCGACCCAGCGCGCTGCTTAGGGTTTTACGAAGCAGTGCGCACCTACTGGCCGGGCATGAAAGACGGCACCTTGTCGCCTAGCTACTCTGGCATTCGTCCCAAGATTTCTGGGCCACACGAACCCGCAGCAGATTTCATGATTGCTGGGCCCGCAACGCATGGGGTACCGGGCCTTGTGAATTTATTTGGTATCGAATCACCGGGCTTAACCTCGAGCCTGGCTATCGCAAAAGAGACTCTTGCATGCCTGTCAATGACTTCATCCTGACCTTAGCCTGTCCTGACCGCACTGGAATCGTTTATAACGTCAGCGGCTTGCTACTCAAACATCAAGGCAACATCATTGACGCACAACAGTTTGGTGATGCTGAAACTGGCCGATTTTTTTTGCGAGTGCACTTTGCCTTACCTGACGGCGTAGGGATAGCGCAAGTCAGAACCGACTTTATGATCTTGGCGCCCCAGTATCAAATGCAATGGCAAATTTATGACGCGCAAAAAAAAGCACGCCTCCTGATTTTGGTCAGCAAGCAAGGGCATTGCCTTAATGATCTGCTGTTTAGAGTGCACTCAAAACAACTGAACGCCGAAATTACAGGGATTGTGTCTAACCATCAAGACTTTGCTGCAATGGCAAACTCTTACGACATCCCCTTTCATCACTTGTCCGTCACTCCCGAGACCAAAGCCACCCAAGAGGCGGCTATTCTTACGATCGCCAGACGCGAAGACATTGACTTGGTGGTGCTTGCGCGCTACATGCAAATCTTGTCGCCCGAGCTATGCGCGGCACTAGAAGGCAAAGCGATTAACATCCATCACAGCTTTTTGCCAAGCTTCAAGGGTGCAAGACCCTACTATCAGGCGCACGCGCGTGGCGTGAAGATCATTGGGGCCACCGCACATTACGTCACACACGATCTGGATGAGGGTCCCATCATCGAACAAGACGTTCAGCGTGTGGACCATAGCATGAGTGCACAAGACTTAACTCAAGTTGGAAGCGATATTGAATCGCGCGTGCTGTCGCGCGCCGTGTCCAGCCATGTCGAGCACAGAATTTTATTAAACGGCAGCAAAACCGTCGTCTTTCGCTAATGCTAAAGCACACTCTAGCACCTGAGCATCCTGTTCCAGACGCGCGCGGGATTAATTTATTTCACGCAGACGCCGCGCGCGATCTTCTGGCGTGTTATCTGCCAACAGACTTGCATCAACACTTGCTGCCGCACTTACAGCGGCTAGGTGCTCTTGCAGGCTCTTTGCTGGATGATCTGGCTGGCGCCGCAGACAAACATCCCCCAACGCTTTCAGTACGCACGCGTGCCGGCATTGACACCTCACAGGTCAATAAGCACCCTGCCTACGTCGAGCTTGAGCGTTACGCCTACAACGAGTTCGGCTTAGCTGCCATGTCGCATCGTGGCGGAGTCTTGAACTGGCCCACAGCCATGCCACCGGCTGCCAAATACGCGCTCACGTATTTATTTGTACAAGCGGAGTTTGGCTTATGCTGCCCCGTCAGCATGACTGATTCGTTGGCCCGCACTCTGCGTAAATTTGGCGACCCCGCGCTCGTCGAAAAAGTTTTGCCGATGGTCACGACCCAAGACTTTGATGCTTTGCATCAAGGCGCCATGTTTATGACTGAGCAAGGTGCTGGCTCAGACGTGAGCGCCACCGCCACGCAAGCGACTCTAACGGCCGACGGCAACTGGTCCCTCACGGGTGACAAGTGGTTTTGTTCGAACCCTGATGCCGGCTTCGCAATGGTGCTTGCACGCTCTGAAAACGTCGAGGGTCTTAAAGGAGTTTCGCTGTTTTTACTGCCGCGTACGCTTGCCGATGGCACACATAACAACTATCGGATTTTGCGCCTAAAAGATAAGTTGGGCACTCGCTCGATGGCGAGCGGTGAGATCCGGCTTGAAGGGGCGTTTGCATGGCTAGTGGGCGAGCGCGGTCAAGGCTTTCAACACATGGCCGACATGATCAATAACTCGCGCCTGTCAAACGGTGTACGTGCCGCGGGTTTGATGCGACGCGCACTAACCGAAGCACTTTATATTGCCAAGCATCGTCAGGCTTTTGGTAAACGCCTGATCGACATGCCTTTGATGCAACGCCAGCTCAGCAAAATGGCTTTGGCCACTGAGCAAGCGCGCACCATGGTGTACCAAACAGCGCAAGCACTGGCCGCAGCAGATCAAGACTCGAGCAAACGCCCCTTGATGCGCATCATGACGCCTTTAATCAAATTTCGGGCATGTCGCGATGCACGCAAAGTTGCAGGCGATGCGATGGAAGTCCGCGGAGGTTGCGGCTATATCGAAGAATGGAGCGACCCGCGGATCTTACGCGACGCCCACCTAGGCTCAATTTGGGAAGGCACCAGCAACATTGTCGCGCTCGATGTCATTCGGGCCATTCAACGTGAGGCGTCACTGCCCGCGTTACGCGAACATGTTCAAGCGCTCTTGGCCCAGGGCACACCAGTCAGCCAAGAGCTTGCAGTGCTGCAAGCCGAACGCATCGACCAAGCTTTCACATACGCGGCCGCAGTCGCTAACGAAAATCGCTCTGAACAGGCTCGTCAAGCCGCCACAGCGCTCTATCACGTGGTCACCATGGCCGCCATGCGCTGGGAGGCCAAGCAGGCCAACATGCCCATGCGCAGCCATTTGGCAGACCTGATCCTCAAGCATCGTTTAGCCGCTCGGGATCCCCTTCAAAACGACAACTTGACTGACGCCGCGTTGTGCGTTTGGCTCTCTCAGACGGTCTAAAATCCCTTCCGACACGATATGATGTCGGATTACCTCACTTCGTCCCATCAACAGAGCAAAAATCATGAGCCAAGCCCCTTCTGCCAGTTCCCCACGCACCGGTGGTCAACTTCTTGTTGGTCAGCTCGTCAGTCACGGCGTCAAACATGTGTTTTGCGTACCCGGCGAAAGCTTTCTGGCAGTGCTCGATGCGTTGGTCGATGTCAGCATCGAAGTGACGGTGTGTCGTCAAGAAGGCGGCGCGGCCATGATGGCGGCTGCCCAAGGTCAGTTAAATGGTGAGCCCGGCATTTGCATGGTGACGCGCGGCCCGGGCGCCTCAAACGCCTTAGCCGGCATTCACATCGCTAAACAAGATTCGACCCCGCTGATCGTCTTTGTCGGTCAAATCGAGCGCGGCATGCGCGAACGTGAAGCCTTTCAAGAGATGGATTACCGTGCAGTCTTTGGCACCGCAGCCAAATGGGCAACCGAAATTGATGACCCAGCACGTATCCCAGAAATTCTTTCGCGCGCTTTTCATGTCGCTACCTCGGGGCGTCCAGGTCCAGTCGTGATCGCCTTACCCGAAGACATGTTGGTCGAACTTGCAACCGCGCCAGATGCCCCGCACTACGAAGCGGTAGATTCTGCCCCCACAAAAGGGCAGATGGCAGATTTGGCTGCACGCCTGGCCAAAGCCAAAGCACCGGTGGCGATTTTGGGTGGTACCCGCTGGAACGCTCAAGCCGTTAACGACTTTATTGCCTTTGCTGAACGCTGCAAACTACCGGTCGCAGTATCCTTCAGACGCCAGATGCTGTTCCCGGCCAACCACCCCTGTTTTATCGGTGACGTCGGCATTGGCTTGAATCCGGCGTTGCTCAAACGCGTTGCCGAAGCTGACCTGGTGTTGTTAGTCGGCGGTCGCATGTCAGAGATGCCTAGCCAGGCCTACACCCTGTTTGATATCCCTGTGCCCAAACAAACGCTAGTGCACGTTCACCCAGATAGCGGCGAACTCGGCCGCGTCTACCGCGCTGCGTTGGCGATTAACGCCTCACCGATTTCGTTCGCCTCAGAATTAGCGTCAATTACGACACCAGCCTCACAGCCTTGGGCTGCAGAGACTGCCACCATACATCAAAGCTATCTGGCCTGGAGCGACCCTGCCCCGATCAAAACACCTGGCACCCTGCAAATGGGCGGAGTCATGCAGTATCTCGAGGCCAACTTACCCGCCGATGCCATTATGGCAAACGGCGCCGGTAACTTCGCCACCTGGCTGCATCGCTTTCACCGCTTCACTCAGTTCGCCACCCAAGTTGCACCGACCTCGGGCTCGATGGGTTATGGCTTACCCGCCGCTGTCGGCGCCAAGCGTCTGTGGCCCGAAAGAACTGTGGTCTGCTTTGCGGGCGACGGCTGCTTCATGATGCACGGGCAAGAGTTTGCGACGGCTGTGCAATACAACTTACCGATTATTGTGTTGATCATCGATAACGGTATGTACGGCACCATCCGTATGCATCAAGAAAAACACTACCCAGGTCGCGTTTCGGCAACCAAACTGCAAAATCCTGATTTCGCCGCCTACGCGCGCGCCTTTGGTGGCCATGGCGAACGTGTCGAAACGACCGAACAGTTTGGCCCCGCTTACGAACGCGCGGTGGCGAGCAAGCAACCGGCAATCATTCATTGTCTGATTGATCCTGAAACCATTACGCCAACCACCACGATTTCGAAATTACGGGCGGCGGCACTCAAAAAATAATTTCACGACGCACCCCAATCAACCCGGGGTGTTTCTCTAGACTTTCAAGAGACTCGGTCAGTCACGACTCTGCAAGCAGTTTGCGCCGAGGGATATCTCAGATGCCCCTCTACAAATTGCTCAAAGGCACAGTAAGCACTTGTGTGTGGGTATTGCAAACAGCCTAGACCGAGCCTTGGTATCGTTCAATTATTACTTTTAGGAGCACGACATGGCCGCTGAAGCCTCATTTAACTGGGAAGACCCCCTCTTGCTGGACAGCCAGCTCACTGACGAAGAGCGCATGGTGCGCGACGCCGCACGTGCATACTGTCAAGACAAGCTTGCGCCTCGCGTAGTCAACGCGTTTCGCAATGAAAAAACTGATGTCGAGATTTTTCCTGAGATGGGTGAGCTTGGCCTGCTAGGCGCAACGATCCCCACTCAATACGGTGGCTCGGGTTTGAATTACGTCAGCTACGGGCTGATCGCGCGCGAAGTCGAACGCGTTGACTCAGGCTATCGCTCGATGATGTCAGTGCAATCCTCGCTGGTAATGTTGCCAATCAATGAGTTCGGCAGCGAAGAGCAAAAACAAAAATACTTGCCCAAGCTGGCCCGCGGCGAATGGATCGGCTGTTTTGGTCTGACAGAACCCGATCATGGCTCTGACCCAGCAGGCATGGAAACCCGCGCAGTAAAGACCGCCAACGGCTATACGGTGACCGGCAACAAAATGTGGATTTCGAACTCGCCGATTGCCGACGTATTCGTTATTTGGGGCAAATGCGTAGGCGGTGACTACGACGGTCGCATTCGCGGCTTCATCCTCGAGAAGGGCATGAAAGGGCTGTCAGCACCTGCGATCCACGGCAAAGTCGGTTTACGCGCCTCAATCACAGGCCAAATCGTCATGGAAGGTGTCGAGATTGGCGACGAACAGATGTTGCCTGGCGTGTCGGGCTTGAAGGGCCCCTTTACCTGCTTGAACTCAGCGCGCTTTGGGATTGCCTGGGGTGCGCTCGGTGCGGCAGAATTCTGCTGGCACATGGCACGTCAGTACACGCTTGACCGTAAACAGTTTGGTCGCCCCTTGGCTGCCAACCAACTGATCCAGAAAAAACTGGCCGATATGCAAACCGAGATCACACTTGCCTTGCAAGGCTGCCTGCGCTTAGGTCGCATGAAAGACGAAGGCACAGCTGCGGTTGAAATCACCTCAATCATGAAGCGCAACTCATGCGGCAAGTCGCTCGACATCGCCCGCATGGCGCGTGATATGTTGGGTGGCAACGGCATCTCGGATGAGTACGGTGTGGCCCGTCACTTGGTCAATCTTGAAGTCGTGAATACCTACGAAGGCACCCACGATGTGCACGCCCTGATTTTAGGTCGCGCGCAAACAGGGATTCAAGCGTTCTTCTAAGCCGGTTTCACTGCTCGTTCAAAAGCGGCGTGCGTCTTTCAAGGCGCACGCCGCTTTTTTTTGATTCTTATAAATTAAATGCTGGTTCCATTAGTGCAATCTCTGCAGAGCTCAGTTTCAAACTACGCGCTTGCGATTTCCAGGTCTGTACAACCGACCTCACTTCAAGAATGATTCTTTGCGCCTGTGAGGCGTTGAGATCGTAGTAAGAAGCGGTACTCAGGACGAGCTCCAAATCAGGTCGGTTCGTCGCAGCATCCAGATTTAGTACGTGATCCGCCTTTGCTAAATTTGGATTGACGTCAAAGGCCGGCGACAGACGCCAGTTTTTTCCGTCGAACAAAAAACCATGATTACGTAAATGATCATCTCGGTTAGACACACAAACATTAAACACGACGCGACGAAATAACTGTTCAAGGTCATGTTTAAGCGTTGCTGGATTACCGAGCGTTAACAGCAATCTTGCAAGATCTACATAACTAGCACCCTCACTGTCTTGTCGTCCTAAAAGTGTCATGGCCGAGGCGTAAAAAACCCGCCGCCCCTGCAACCGATCAAAGCGCTTGACGCAAAACGTGTGAAAAAACTTCCCGAATTTAAATACCTTGGCATCGGGCACATCAAGATTGGCTTTTACGGCAAGCGCGTGCACCACACCCTCCCATCCACCGATATCCATGTCATCTTCGCGTGATGGAAACTTCGCAATCCACAACGAGCCATCGTTCTGAGTAAAGTTTGCTTTCGGACGAGCGCCCCCAAGCGATGCGCCTGGCGCCACGAGTACGCTGAGCCACCGACGTAAAGCGCTCAGGTTGTCGATACGTTTATGACTCAGTTCATTAGCAACGAGTTCGAGTTCAGCCAGTTGCGCTAGGGGTGGTGCAGACAGGCGGTGTTGACTGACAAACTGGTCATGCGAAGCTGACCGCAAGCGCAAGGCCCCTTGACGTGTTAGGTCTTGCACGCCTGCCATGAAATCCCATTCATACAAATTTCGGGGCTTACGCTTTTCATCTTGCGCCTCAAGCATTTCTCTGCGTTTCATTAACGTTTGCCCCCAACGATCGGGCGAACCATCTAAAAAACATCCAAAGTTACCAGCGTCTTTATTTGGAAAATAAACCCCTGGACTCAAGGGTAAGTCTGGGTCAATTGCGAAGCGACCAGAGTCGGTCAGCCAATCTTGCGAGTACTGAAAACGCAGTTGCCCATGATCATTCGAGATGAACCCGACCAGCTTTGGCTTTGCGCAGAACTGTGCGTCCAGCCAGACTTCAAGTTGTTCGACGGGCATGTGGGGTTCTTCCGTGAGGCAAGTCAAGATCTTGCAAACTGCGACCGAGGCGATCTTCTTTAGCGATCAGACCCAAATCCTCTTCTAGTTGCAAGGTGGCCAGCACCCTCAAATACGTAACCATCAAGACAGAGGGATCGCCTCGCTCAACACGATAAAGCGTCATGCGCGAAATCGACGAGCGAGCCGCGACAGTTTCTGATGAAAACTTACGCCGCATTCGCGCAAGGCGCAACCGCTCACCAAGCTCAGTCAAGAGTCGTTCTTCGTTTGGATAAACAGGTTGTTTTTTACTAGGCATATCACATATTAGACAAAAATTATTAATTTGTCTAACTTGTGATACAAATTAAAGATCGAATGTTATCGTTGGATTCATCATCGTTGGATAGAAGCTTGACAGGTGAGCTCCACTGCGATCTTTGGACGACACCGTGATCACTGAGTCCGACCTTGATCGTCGGACACTCTAGCAGTCGCCTGAAATACGCGATACTCAGCTAAAACCAGCAGCAGCTCGGCCAAGCCGGTCTTGAACCCCCGCCCACTCAAGCCCTGTCGAGGGCGTTTGCCAGAGCAACTGGCTGTAACCCTGCTGATCTAGTGCGCGCAGGGTGGCGTAAAGCACGCGGCTATAGGCTGCGGGGTCGTTGGGTAGAGTGATCCAATCAAGCCTCTCGTTCGAAGCAGGCACAATACGCTGAGCCGTATGCACTACGACAGCAATACGCTGCTCTGGTGCGAGTTTGGCAGTTTGGGTCGCCAGCACACTTTCCAACTCGGACGCACGCACCAAGCGCAGCGGCGTCTGCGGCGCGTAATGAGACTTTAAAGCACCCGAAACGCGCGGTGCTTGGGCATCGGGTGCTGCGACCTCTTGGTTTAACACTTGCGCTAGCTGGGCGGCTGTAATGTGCCCCGGGCGCAACAGCACCGGACCCACACCTTGGTCAAGGCGCGATAAGTCAACGATTGTGGATTCGATGCCGACGTCGGTCGCGCCGCCCTCAAGTATAGGCATGCCTTGCGCAAATAGTTCAGCAAACTCGCTGCGCACGTGCTCGGCGGTGGTGGGTGACACCTGACCAAATTTGTTGGCCGATGGGCCAGCAACGCCGCCTTGACCTGACGCACGCGTCGCAGCGAACCCACGCAACAAAGCTTGTGCCACAGGATGCGAAGGGCAGCGCAAACCAATGCTGTCTTGCCCGCCACTAACAACTGAAGAGATGTGTGCAGCGCGCTTCAAAATCAGCGTGAGTGGGCCGGGCCAAAACGCATCAATTAACAACTGCGCCTCAGGCGGTACGGTGGCCGCCCAATACAACAAATCAGCCTCTGGGGTGACGTGCACGATGACGGGGTGATTAGAGGGCCTGCCTTTTGCCTCATAGATGCGTTCAACCGCTAACGCACTTTCAGCGTCGGCCCCCAGACCGTAAACCGTTTCTGTTGGAAAGGCGACCAAGCCTTGCTGCGCCAAGACTTCGATCGCGTGGGCAAGCTCGGCTGCGCTTGCGCTTGCACTTGTACTTGTACTTGCACTTGTACTTGCACTTGCACTTGCATTGGCATTTGCTCTTGCGCTTGTGTCTGTGCTCGCGCTTACACCTGCACTTGCCTTCTCGTTCACAACAGGTTGACCACGCTCTGACACGTCAAGGAGCCACTGGTAAGCGCAAAAGACTAACCACTCGATTCGCCGCAGCAATCGCCTCAGCCAAGGTGTTGCCCACGCAGTTCACATGGCCCATTTTGCGGCCTCGGCGGGCTTCGCGCTTGCCATACAAATGCAGCGAGGCACCTTGCACCGCCAACACACCCGACCAATCAGGTTCGGTTTGGGTATCGGTCTCGTCGGTGTACCAAGCATCGCCCAAAATATTGAGCATCACCACGGGCGTTAACAACTGCGTACTGCCTAACGGTAAGCGTGCCATCACACGCGCCTGCTGTTCAAACTGACTCGTCACGCACGAGTTCATGGTGTAGTGGCCGCTATTATGTGGACGCGGCGCGATTTCGTTGACCAGCAACTGACCATCACGCAAGATAAAAAACTCGACGCACAGTACGCCCTGATACTTCAATCCATTCGCAATCGCCAGAGCCGCCTGCGTTGCACGTTGTGCGAAGGGTGTTGGCTGAATGTCAACGGTCGATACCGCCAAAATGCCGTGATCATGCACATTTGATGCCACCGGAAACACCTTGCACTGACCGTCGAGACCGCGCGCCATCACAACCGATAATTCTTCTTGTAGATCAAGCATCGCTTCAAGCACACAGGGCACGGCACCGAACTCTTCGAAGGCAGCCAACGCCTCAGCGCAAGTGTGCACACGCGCCTGCCCTTTGCCGTCATAGCCTAGACGAGCAACTTTTAAAATCCCCGGAAACAAATGCGCACCCGCGGCGCGCAAGTCATCTGCAGAATGTACCGGCGTATAGGGGGCGACCGCCACCCCCTGGCTCGCGATGTAAGCTTTTTCGGTAATGCGATCTTGTACGATTTCAACCGCCTGCGCGCCAGGAGTCACCCGGCAATGCTTGGCTAATTTTTTTAAACTCGTGGCCGGAACATTTTCAAACTCGGTCGTCACAGCTCGACACTGTCGTGTTAAGCGCAGCAATCCTTCTTCGTCATCAAACTCAGCCTGGATATGCATATCGGCAACTGAGGCCGCTGGGCCTTCAGGTGCAGGATCGAGCACAACTACGCGATACCCCAAAGACTGAGCAGCCTGACAAAACATGCGACCTAGCTGCCCACCACCCATCAGGCCTAACCATTCACCCGGTAAGATCACAGAGGCACCTTCATTGCACGCGCAGTTTCGGTTTGACGCGCACGAAACGCACGTAATTGCTCGCGTAACGCGCCATCGGTTGTCGCTAAATTTGCAATCACGTGCAACGCCGCGTTTGCCGCACCGGCCTCACCAATTGCAAAGGTCGCAACAGGGATACCCTTTGGCATTTGCACAATGGATAGCAACGAGTCTTCACCACGCAGATATTTAGAAGGCACCGGCACGCCAAAGACAGGCACCTCAGTGAGCGCCGCCATCATGCCAGGCAAATGCGCCGCGCCACCCGCGCCCGCAATAATGGCCCGCAAGCCACGACCTGCCGCAACAGCCCCATAGTCAGCCATATCCTGAGGCATCCGATGTGCCGACACAACCCGCGCTTCGCAGGCGATACCAAAATCATTGAGCATATTGACCGCGTGTTGCATGACCTCCCAATCGCTTGAGGAGCCCATGACGACACCAACGATGGGCGAAGCTGTTGCTGAGGATTCGCTGACAACGCCAGACGCAGTCGATGCCTTTGCGTTGGTGGCTGCACTAGAAGTAGAGGACATATCAAAGCCCTGTTAAAGGTTGAACCCGCAACAAACGATATAACGGTGGTGACCCGAAGGCCTTAGGCCACCAAACGATCAAGTGCCTCACGATATTTAGCGGCAGTTTTAGCGATCACTTCGGCTGGCAATCTTGGCGCAGGCGGTGTCTTGCCCCAATCTTGCGTTTCAAGATAGTCGCGTACAAATTGCTTATCAAAGGAGGGTGGGCTAATGCCTTCGCGATAGACATCCGCAGGCCAAAAGCGCGATGAATCGGGCGTGAGCACCTCATCCATCAAATGTAGAGTTCCGTTTGCATCAAGCCCGAACTCGAACTTGGTATCAGCAATCATGATGCCTTTGGTCGCGGCAAACGTTGCTGCCTCAGAATACAAACGCAAGGTGACCTCGCGAATGCGTTCTGCCATTTCGAGACCGATTTCTTTGATCACGTAATCAAAGTCTACATTTTCGTCATGCAAACCAAACTCAGCTTTGGCAGCTGGCGTAAAAATCGGCGCGGGTAACTTACCGGCCTGCTTGAGCCCGGGGGGCAGCGCAATGCCACACACTGAGCCGCTTGCTTGGTAGTCTTTCCAGCCCGAGCCAATCAAATAACCACGTGCGACGGCCTCAACCAAAATTGGCTTCAAGCGTTTCACTACAACAGCACGACCGACCACCTGCTCGCGCTCGGCGGCGGTGACCACATCTTCAGGGTTGATGCCGGTTGAGTGGTTGGGCAACACATGGGCTAGTTTGGCCAGCCAAAAGTCTGTAAGTTCTTTGAGCACCTGGCCTTTGCCTGGGATCGGGTCATCCAAAATCACATCAAAAGCAGAGATTCGATCGGTTGCCACAATCAGCAGCTTGTCGTCTCCTACCGCATACATATCGCGCACTTTTCCTCGCGCCAACAGGGGCAAAGACTGGATCGAAGACTGAAGAATCGTGAGAGCCACAGCGAAGCCTATAAAAGTGAAAGCGAGCTTCCGCCCGCTTAAATCTTGAAGATTCGGTGATTTTAACAACAACTACGAGTCTCTTACCCTCGCCGAGTATAAGGACGAGGAGCACGAGTCCAACCGAGGGTGCCAAAGACGGGTTGCCTAGCAATCGTCTTGGCGTACAGGGCGAGCGTAAGGTAGCAAAAAGCCCCTCTAACCAAATTGGCTAGAGGGGCTTTTTGCTCTGTCAGTCAAGCCTGTGAAGGCGATAGCCCGACCGAACAACCTGCGCAAGTTTTACTGAAGAATCTGCAACCGTTTTACTGTACAACCTGTGACAGTTTGCCTGCCGAGTACTGGCCTGCGATGTCTTTCAACGGGATCACTTTGATTTTGCTGGCGTTGCCTGCGGTGCCAAACTGCTGATAACGCTGAATGCATATCGCCTTAGCCGCTTCACGGGCGGGCTTGAGGTATTCGCGCGGGTCAAACTTACCTGGGTTTTCGGCAAAAAAGCGGCGAATCGCACCCGTCATCGCTAAGCGAATATCGGTGTCGATATTGATCTTGCGCACACCAAACTTAATGGCTGTTTGGATCTCTTCGACAGGCACGCCGTAGGTTTCTTTCATATCACCGCCGAACTGGCGGATTTCAGCCAACAAATCCTGAGGCACACTTGAACTACCGTGCATCACGAGGTGCGTATTGGGTAAACGTTTGTTGATTTCTTTGATACGCGAAATCGACAGAATGTCGCCTGTGGGCTTGCGCGTAAATTTGTACGCGCCATGGCTTGTGCCAATCGCGATCGCTAAGGCATCTAACTGTGTTTTGCGCACGAAGTCAGCCGCTTGCTCGGGGTCAGTCAACAACTGATCCATAGTCAGTTTGCCATCGGCACCATGGCCGTCTTCTTTGTCGCCTTCCATGGTTTCAAGTGAACCGAGACAGCCGAGCTCGCCCTCAACCGTCACACCCAACTTATGCGCCATCTCGACGACTTGCTTGGTGACCGCAACGTTGTAATCGTAATCAGCAATCGACTTGCCGTCTTCTTTCAATGAGCCGTCCATCATCACGCTTGAAAAACCAAGATCGATTGCGCCCTGGCAAATCTTGGGCGATTGCCCATGATCTTGGTGCATCACAACAGGGATGTGTGGATAGGACTCAACTGCTGCCTGAATCAAATATTTAAGAAAGCCCTCGCCCGCATATTTGCGTGCACCCGCTGAGGCCTGCATGATCACTGGGCTGTCGGTTTGAGCGGCCGCCTCCATGATCGCTTGAACCTGTTCGAGGTTGTTCACGTTAAAGGCGGGAATGCCATAACCATGCTCAGCGGCATGATCCAAAAGCTGGCGCATAGAGACGAGTGCCATAAGAAATCCTTTTTTAGAGCAAAATGACGGGATGGAGGATGAATTAATCCGTTATTTTACGGCAGCATGACAGTATTTGCCCTGAAAACACCCCAAATTCGGGTTTCGCCCTATCCAGACAAAATATCGAGATGCTCTGATGCCCGCTATCAACCCAATTTCTGCAATATCTCCCATGATTTCATGGGAAAAAGACGGTGAGATTCAGTCACTGCCGTGGCGCTCTGAAAATAACTGGACGCCGCCCAAACGCACTGTTTTAGCCGATGACACAATGACGGCCGATATTGCCTACCGACTTGCCAGCGAAGGCGTTGGCCTGATCTGGACCGGTGACTTTCAAAATGCACGCCAATTACTGCAAGCGCTGGGTCGGCGCACCGCAAAACGCCGGGTCAAGTATGCCGAGCAACCCTACCCCGAACGCTTTCATCAGGTACGTCTGGCACGTGCGCAACGTGCCCGTACGCTGGGTATGTTGCTGTTGAGGTTTGACCCTCACCACACCTTGACGCTGCGCCGCGCCCCTGAAGTGGCAACCGCCTGCCTGGCTGCGTATGGCGATAATGCCGAGCCTTATGTCATGCCCATGACAGAACTTCTGGGCGTCATCAGTGCCTACGAGTGGCGCAAAAAAGGGGTCGAGGTGCCGGCCTTGCAAGATCGAATTCATCCGCACTATGGGGTGTTCGCACCGATCCGCTCAGAGTATCTGGATTTAGTCAGCCAGGCGTTTCGGGCCAGCCCTCTTTCGATCGTCACTGCGTTTGACGTGGGTACCGGTACCTGCGTACTGGCGGCCTTGTTAGTCAAGCAAGGCGTCAAGCGCGTCGTCGGCACCGACACCAGCGCACGTGCGTTGTTATGCGCGCAAGACAACGTCAATCGCTTGAACATGGGTAAGCAAATCACCTTGCAACAAAGTGACTTGTTTCCTGAGGGGCAAGCCGACTTGATTGTGTGTAACCCGCCTTGGTTACCCGGGCGGCCTGCCTCAACGCTCGAGCAAGCCGTTTACGATCAAGATCAGCATATGTTGTTAGGCTTTTTGTCAGGGCTCAGCAAACATCTTGCACCCAAGGGCCAAGGTTGGCTGATTTTGTCGGATCTAGCCGAGCACCTTGGCTTACGTAGCCGCGCGGCGCTACTCGCTGCGATTGAGCGCGCCGGCTTGGTCGTGCTCGAGCGACTCGACACGCGGCCGATTCATCCCAAAGCCAAAGAAGAGGCAGACCCGCTAGCGGATGCACGGCGCGCTGAGATCACTTCGCTTTGGAGGTTGGCTGTCAGCTAAGCCGCGGGCGGGCGGCGAGCCGATTTGGGACGAAAGCCTTTGACTACGGCATCATGCGTTTCAATATACGGCCCGCCGATCAGATCAATGCAGTACGGCACAGCAGCAAAGATACCCGACACCACGACGCTGCCATCTTCGCGCTTTAAACCCTCAAGGGTTTCGCTAATGGCTTTGGGCTGCCCAGGCAGATTGATGATGAGGGCAGCGTGGCCCTCAATCTCGCGCAACACAGCCACCTGACGCGACAAGATCGCGGTAGGCACAAACTGTAAGCTGATTTGCCGCATTTGTTCGCCAAACCCAGGCATCTCACGCGTAGCCACAGCTTGCGTCGCTTCGGGTGTCACGTCGCGCCGCGCGGGGCCCGTACCGCCCGTTGTCAGCACAAGGTGACAACGCTCGATATCCACGAGTTCGATCAACGCGGCTGAAATCTCTTTCGCTTCGTCTTGAATCAAACGAGACACCGTTTGCACAGGCGACGACACTGCACGCTCAAGCCAAGCCTGCAGCGCCGGGATGCCTTGATCTTCGTAAACACCTTTCGAAGCCCGGTCTGAGACCGAAACGATGCCAACCCGAAGGGTTTCTGAACTCGCGGTGGTTTGCGTCATAAATTTACCTAAACAAGAGCGTTCAAATGAGCCTCTAATTTACCAGTAACCGCTAACGACTTTTGCTCCAGGCCTCATATAACTTTCTAAAGGCGCTATCCAACAAAAAGCCCAACAGACCAATCAGCACCACCGTTGCCATCAACTCGTCATACGCCAAACGATCGCGCGTATCCAAAATAAAATAACCCAAGCCCGCCGACACGCCCAGCATTTCGCAAGGCACCAACACAATCCAAACAATCCCGATTGCCAGGCGCGTACCTGTCAACACGTGCCCCAAAATGCCTGGGAGGATGACACCTTTTAAGGTTTCCCAACCTGTCGCTGATAAACTTTTCGACAGCTGCAACCAGCGTCGATCGAGCTGACGCACACCGGCAAGCGTGTTGAGCATGATGGGCCACATTGCAGCAAAGGCTAACAAAAAATAAACCGGTCGATCGCCAACACCAAAGGCCATCACTGCGATTGGCATCCACGATAAGGGTGAAATCATGCGTAAAAACTGAAACGCTGGCGATAGCGTGGCGTTAGCGCCCGCAGAGGCGCCAAGCAGTAACCCAAGGGGTACGCCGACAAGCAAGGCCAACCCAAGCCCCACCGCCACACGCTGCAAACTGACCGCAATATGAATCCAGATCTCGCCACCTTGCAGTAACGTAACGAGAGTCAGTAAAGAGGGGCCAGGCGCAAAGCGTTGACCCATTGAGCCAGCTGCAGAAAACGGCACCGTCAGAAACCACCACAGCCCCACCATTAAAACAATTCCGGCGATACCCTGCAGCGCGCGCCAAGCGGTATGCGTTTTTAGCTGAGCTGCCATCAAACCTCGATCACTTCTTGCCGCACATAACCTGAGGCTTGACCAAACTTCGTCATGCCGCCTGCCGCTTCAATCGCGCGCTTCACAAAACGATCATCCACCAATTGCGAAGCAGCGGTCTTGCCATCAAGCTTTGCTAAGAAGCTACGATCAGCCTCGATCACAGTACTTTTCAAACGCGCAACGAGCTCTTCGGTATAACTAGGATAAGGGTAAGGCTGAAAATCGATGCGCTTGTCTTGCCAATCGGCATGACGAATTGCCTTAGACGACAAATACGACTCGCGATCACTTGCAGCAGGCGCCAGCACTTTGCTCAACACGGGCAAAGCATGCGGCGTGTAACGGTTTGCACCTTCTTTGGATAGCAGTTGGGCTGTCTCGGCTCGATGATCACGAATCCATAACTGCGCACGCACAATCGCATCAACCACTTTCTGCGACCACTCTGGGCGCTGTTCTAGATCACGCTCGTGCATGAACACCGTGCAGCAAGCGTGGTTGCGCCAAACATCTCCGGTAAAGCGCAATACCTTGCCAATGCCCATCGTTTCAGCGATCGCATTGAAGGGCTCGGCCACGATGTAGCCAGCGATGTTGCGCGACGCCAAGGCGGGCGGCATATCAGACGGCGCCATGACCACCAGGTTGACCTCGTTGGCAGCGGGCTGGCCACCTTGTTTACGCGACACCGGCTCTAGCCCGGCCTCGCGCAGCATGGCTTGCAACACCACGTTATGAATCGAATACCAAAACGGGATAGCGACTGTTTTTCCACCCAAAGCTTTGATCTCGTTAACCTCAGGTAACACTGTCAGGCCTGAACCGCCGACGTGATTCCAGGCAACAATCTTGGCTGACACCTTGCTGCCAAAACGCGCCCACACCGTCATGGGCGATAACAGATGCACGACATTGACCTGACCGGCGATAAACGCTTCGATCAGTTGTGCCCAACTGCGCAGCATCGTGGGTTTTTCAACATCAACGCCAGCGTCTTTAAAAAATCCGTTGTGATGCGCCACCAACAACGGGGCGGCATCCGTGATCGGTAAATAACCAATCCGCACCGGGCCATTGGCCGCAGGTTGCGCCTGCGCGTTAAAGGCAGCTAACAGTGGGGCAGCGCCCGCAACGGTAAATAAACTTGCCAATTTAAGCATCTCGCGGCGCGAGACATGTTCAAGACACATCGACTAATTCCTTTACGGCAGATTGCCTGGGCACTGGCGTTGGCTTTGGGTGCAACGCACGTTGAAGCGTTCGTAAAATTTCAATGCGGAGTTGGCCGAGCTCTTCGACGAGATCTTCGCGTGGCTGCGAGTACGCAAGATGCCACTCGCCCACACATCGCGCAGGCGCACCACCCAAGAGCACGATACGATCCGCGACCTGCAAAGCTTCGTCGATATCGTGTGTGATTAACACCGCTGCGGTACCCAAATCGTCACGCAAGGTCAGCAACAGTTTTTGCATGGCCGCGCGCGTCACTTCATCCAACGCACCAAACGGCTCATCCAGCAAAATCACCTCGGGCTGTCTGGCGACGCAGCGCGCAAGCGCGGTACGTTGCGCCATGCCGCCCGACAACTCCGAGGGCATCAATAATCGAGCATGCTCTAAACCGACTTCACTAATTGCAACATCGACTCGTTGTTTTTTTTCGGCTGCAGTCAAGCGTGGTTGATGTTTGAAATCCAGCCCGAAGCCGACGTTTTTTTCAAGCGTCAACCAGGGCAGCAGACTCGGATCCTGAAAGGCCATCGCAATACGCGGGTGCGTACCTGTCAGAGGCTGTCCGTCCACTAACACAGAGCCCTGAGTGGGTTGCTGCAAACCTGCCAGTACTCGCAGCAAGCTGGATTTGCCAACACCGCTGGGCCCTAAAATCGCTACGATTTCGCCAGCAGCAACGTTAAGATCCAAACCATCAATCAAAGGCGTAGCCGCGCCATAGCGCAGACCGAGGCCTTTAACCTCTAAAACACAGTCGGGAAGTTTGGTAATCGGCGCAAGCATCTCAATCCAATCTCGTCATCCCCGCCAAGCGGGTTGGGACTGGAAGTTTAAGGCGGCCTCTTTATTTCTTAAACGACTAATGAGTCATTTACTTATAACCTTTAAAAGTCATTTACTTATTACCTTTAAGAGTCGTTTGCCTATCACCTTTAAGAATCGTTTACTTATCACTCACGGTTCTTTTTAAAGGTGAGATCAAAAGCCGCTTAACTGCAACCTCAGCTCGCGCACTTCTTGCATTAAGTCTGCCATCAAAGCTGCAGCATCGAGGTTAACTTCAAAGTCGCGCTGCAGGCGTGCAACTTGTCGAGCACGTGCCACAGCAGCGCTCGCAAAGACCCAACCCTCGGGCGGTGCACTCTGCCGTAAGGCTGGTAATACGCCGTGTTCAACAAGTGTCATCACCCATTCAATCTGTTGTTCGCAACATTGCGCCAACTCGTGGATGGTGACAGGTGCCTGGTCGTCAACCACGACCGCGGTACAAATCGTGATTTGGGTCATGCTGAGACTCCTAAATGGGCGCGCGGATTAAAAGCCGCTGCCTTTGCCAACTGTTCATACGCTGCACGTGTTTGCTCGTTTTCTGCCGAAGGCCAAACAATGTCGAGCACTAGATACAAGTCACCGGGAGGATCCCCAGGCAAACCTTTGCCACGTAAGCGTAACTTACCGCCCTGTTTGCTGCCTGCAGCGATATTGACTTCAACTTCTCCGGCAAGCGTCGGTGCGTGCACTTTACCGCCGAGTGCCGCTTCCCAAGGAGTCACAGGAAGCTTCATGCTCAAGTCGCGACCATTGCTCTGATACAGCGCGTGTGCTGCAAAATGTACGGTCAAGAACAGATCGCCTGGTGCACCACCGCCCTCACCCGGCATCCCCTGGCCCGCTAACCGAATCATTTGTCCGGCCTTCACGCCTGCGGGGATCTTGACACTCAGTGTGCGGTTCACCAATTGAGGCCGCCCCTGTGAATCGAGTTGCACCGAACGCAAGCCTAGTTCGCGGGTGGCGCCTGCAAAACTGTCTTCAAACGAAATTTCTATATCGGCATGGTGATCTTCGCCGCGTAACGGTTGCGCATGACCTTGACCTGAGTCAAAACTTTGACCGCGCCCTTGAGCGCGGCGCTGTTGCTCAGCCTGTTTAAACAAGCCTGCCATAAAGTCTTGAAACTCAGCCTGATTAGGCCCCTCGCCTTGCGCGCCCGAAAACTCAAACCCTCGATCCCAGCCGGGTCCGGGGCTCGCACCATTTGGCCCAGACACGCCGGCCGCTAACCCATCGTAGGCAGCACGCTTCTCAGCGTCACGCAGCACATCATTGGCCTCGTTTAGATCGCGCATGCGCGCCTCGGCATCAGGCTCTTTGCTGACATCGGGGTGATACTTGCGCGCGAGTTTGCGGTACGCCTTGCGGATATCATCCTGCGAGGCATCGCGGGGCACTTCTAAAATCTTGTAGTAGTCTTTGAATTCCATATGCGTGGCGGCACAAGGCTCGCCAAAAGGGTGGACACCCTTTCACAATGGGGCTAAAACCTTTAAAACTCAAGGGATATCATGCAAATAAATAATATTCCGTTTGGCACAACAGACTGGTCAAGCGTTGAAGTCACCGAGCACCCTGGCACGACAGGCAAAGCATTCTGGCGCACACGCCAATTTGGCGCGATTCGGGTGCGGATGGTTGAGTACAGTGCGGGCTATCTGGCAGACCACTGGTGCGAAAAAGGCCACATCTTGCTTTGCTTGAGCGGCACCTTACACACCGAGCTGAAAGACGGTAGGCATTTTGACTTGACGCCTGGCACTAGCTATCAAGTCGCGGATCATGCCGAACCGCATCAATCATCCACCGCCACAGGGGCGACGCTTTTTATTGTTGATTGAGATACGCAAGCACCCACGCCTAGCGTGCTTGCCACGTCGCTTCAACCAGCAGCACGCTGTTGCAGAATCTCAACTGCCGGCAAGGTCTTGCCTTCTAAGAACTCTAGAAAGGCACCGCCCCCAGTCGAGATATAACCAACTTTATCGGTGATCCCAAACTTAGCAATTGCAGCCAAGGTGTCACCACCCCCCGCAATTGAAAACCCTGCCGAATCAGCAATGGCGTGCGCCACCACTTCAGTGCCGTGCGCAAAGGCGTCAAACTCGAACACGCCCAAGGGACCGTTCCAAACAATGGTGCCTGCTTGCTTCAAGATCGCAGCCAACTGTGCCGAAGTTTGCGGCCCAATATCAAAAATCAAATCGTCAGCCAGTACATCTTTGGCAGACTTTGCTGTGGCCGGAGCCTGCGCCGAAAACTCTTTGGCACATGCAACGTCTGTGGGGATTGGCACCGCTGCGCCGCGCTCTTGCATTTTTTTCATCACTGCTCGGGCTTGATCCAATTGATCAGGCTCAGCCAACGACTTACCAATCGGCAAGCCTGCGGCCAACATAAAGGTGTTGGCAATACCCCCACCCACAATCAACTGATCGACCTTGTCTGCCAGCGACTGCAAAATCGATAGCTTGGTCGAGACTTTAGAGCCACCCACAATCGCAACCAACGGACGCTTAGGCGCTAACAAGGCACGCCCGAGGGCTTCGAGCTCCGCCTGCAGTAATGGGCCTGCACAAGCGATTGGCGCGAACTGAGCGATGCCGTGCGTAGTGGCTTCAGCGCGATGCGCGGTGCCAAACGCATCGTTCACATACACATCGCACAACGCGGCCATTTTTTTAGACAATACCGGGTCGTTCTTTTTTTCGCCCTTGTTGACGCGGCAGTTTTCAAGCAACACCACCTGGCCCGGGGCAACCGTCACACCCTCAACCCAGTTTTGCACCAAAGTCACTGGCATCCCCATTAATTCAGTCAGGCGCTTGGCAATCGGCGCGAGTGAATCTTCAGGACTGAGAGTACCCTCGGTCGGGCGTCCCAGATGCGACGTCACCATCACCGCGGCACCTGCATCAAGCGCCAAGCGAATCCCCGGCACAGAGGCACGAATTCGAGTGTCTTCGGTGATGTTGCCCGCATCGTCAAACGGTACATTCAAGTCGGCGCGGATGAACACGCGCTTGCCAGCGAGCTTGCCGGCCTGAGCCAGCCCAGAGAGAGTTTGAACAGTGGTCATAAGATCCAACACAAAGAAATCAAAAAATATCAGTCACGAAACATGCAAAGCGTACTAGGCAATATGCAAGCGTTTCAGATGACCCTTAAGCAAAGAGGCCCCGAAGGGCCTCTTGTTCGTACGTGGCAATTATTTTGCCGACATCAACGCAGTCGTGGTGTCGAGCATGCGGTTGCTAAAGCCCCACTCGTTGTCATACCAAGACGACACCTTCACCAACGAACCCGACACTTTAGTCAGAGTCGAGTCGAAGTTACTTGAGGCTGGATTGTGATTGAAGTCAATCGAAACAAGCTGCTCAGTTTGATACGTCAGGATACCTTTGAGCTTACCTTCAGAGGCAGTCTTCAAAATCGCGTTGACTTCGTCAACGGTTGTATCGCGCTTGGCGATAAATGATAAGTCAACCAGCGACACATTGATTGTGGGCACGCGAATCGCAAAGCCATCAAGCTTGCCATTGAGCTCGGGCAATACCAAGCCAACCGCAACAGCAGCACCAGTTTTGGCGGGGATCATGCTCATGGTGGCCGAGCGTGCACGGCGCAGATCTTCGTGATACACGTCGGTCAGCACTTGATCGTTGGTATAAGAGTGAATTGTTGTCATCAACCCGGTCACCACACCAAGGGCTTCGTGCAATGGCTGCACCAAGGGGGCCAGGCAGTTAGTGGTGCAAGAGGCATTCGAAATCACAGTGTCTGAGCTTTTCAGCACGCCATGATTGACGCCATACACAATGGTTGCATCAACATCTTTACCACCTGGTGCTGAAATAATGACTTTTTTAGCGCCACCTTTGATGTGAGCCGAGGCTTTTTCTTTAGTCGTGAAGAAGCCCGTGCACTCGAGCACGACGTCAACCTTGAGTTCGCCCCAGGGTAATTCAGCTGGGTTGCGATTGGCTAGTACACGAATCTTGTCGCCGTTAACCACCATGAAATCACCATCAACGCCAACCGTGCCCGAGAACTTGCCGTGGGCGGTGTCGTATTGGGTCAAATGGGCATTGGTCTTGGGATCACCCAAGTCATTAATGGCTACGATTTGGATATCGTGCTTTTTGCCGCCCTCGTAATGTGCACGCAAAATATTACGGCCGATACGGCCATAGCCGTTAATAGCAACGCGAATCGTCATGATGTGTCGAGCTCCTGATTATTTGAAATTTACAAAAGATTTTTAACGGCTTGCGCGACTTTTTCTGCCGTCAAGCCAAAATGCTTAAACAACACCCCTGCTGGTGCTGATTCACCGTAGGTGTCAATGCCAATCACTGCACCGTCAAGCCCTACATACTTGTGCCACAAGCCTGTGACCCCAGCTTCGACTGCGACGCGCGGCATACCCTTAGGCAATACTGACGCACGCCAGGCAGCGTCTTGCTGATCAAACACATCCGTACTTGGCATCGACACCACGCGCACCGCAATACCCTCGGCGGCCAACAGCTTCTGCGCGTCGATCGCGATCGCCACTTCAGAGCCTGTCGCGATGATCGCAGCCTTGGCGTTGGCAACATCTTGCAACACATAACCACCACGCGCCACATGCGTTAAGGTTTCAGCGCTGCGCGCGACAAACGGTAAGTTCTGACGCGACAACAACAAGGCAGTTGGGCCGCCCGCATGCACATCCATCCCGATACTGCTTGGACGACTCACCGCAGCCAACCACGCCGCGGTCGTTTCGACGGTGTCGCAAGGGCGCCATACCGATAAATTAGGAATCAAACGCAGGCTACTGGCATGTTCAATCGACTGATGGGTTGGGCCATCTTCACCTAAACCAATTGAGTCATGCGTAAACACGTGCACGACGCGTTGCTTCATCAGGGCTGCCATGCGCAAGGCATTGCGTGAGTAATCAGAGAACGTCAAGAACGTGCCGCCAAAGGGCAGATAGCCGCCATGCAAGGCCATGCCATTCATGATGGCGGCCATACCAAATTCACGTACGCCGTAATTAATGTGACGGCCAAACTGAAGGCCTGCTGCGCCCGCACGCACAGGTACTGCGCCCTTCCAGTCAGTAAAGTTCGAACCCGTCAGGTCAGCAGAACCTCCCAACATCTCGGGTAGCAACTCAACCAAGGCAGTAATCGCCTGCTGCGAGGCTTTACGTGAGGCGACGGTTTCAGCTTTGTCTTGCATGGCATTCAAAAGCGCTTGTGCGGCGTTTGCAAAATCAGCAGGTAATTCACCACGCATGCGCCGTGTAAATTCGCGCGCCTCGGCAGGAAACTGGGTCGAGTAAGCATCGAACTTTTTTTGCCAGGCAGCCTGCGCCTGTGCACCGGCGACGCGCTGATCCCAGCCTTGGTAGACGGACTCAGGGATTTCGAAAGGGGCATGCGGCCAGTTAATTGCGGTGCGGGTACGAGCGATTTCGTCTGCGCCCAAGGGCGAGCCGTGAACTTTGTCTGTCCCAGCAACAGTCGGTGCACCTTTACCAATGACGGTACGGCAAATAATTAAAGACGGGCGAGCCTGCGCAACGCCGGTCAGACGAGCCTGTTTGATGGCCTGATCCACCGCAGCAACATCATGGCCATTGGCCACACGCAGGACGTTCCAGCCGTAGGCTTCAAAGCGCTTGGCCGTATCGTCAGCAAACCAGTGTTCAACCTTGCCGTCGATCGAAATCCCGTTATCGTCGTACAGCACAACCAATTTGCCCAAGCGCAACGTGCCCGCTAACGAACACACCTCATGCGAAATACCTTCCATCAGGCAACCGTCACCAACAAAGGCGTAGGTGTGATGATCAACAAATTTATGTTCGGGGCGATTAAATTCAGCGGCTAACAGTGCCTCGGCCAGCGCCATCCCGACGGCATTGGCCAAACCCTGACCCAGTGGGCCCGTCGTTGTCTCAATGCCAGGCGTGATACCAACCTCAGGGTGCCCTGGCGTTTTAGAGTGCAGCTGACGAAACTTACGCAACTCATCCATCGGCAGGTCGTAGCCCGTCAGGTGTAGCAAGGCGTAAATCAACATTGAGCCGTGCCCGTTTGACAATACAAAACGGTCGCGATTCGCCCAGGCGGGATCGGCTGGGTTGTGACGCAAGTGGCGCGTGAACAGCGCTTGCGCCATTTCGGCCATTCCCATGGGGGCGCCCGGATGCCCAGAGTTGGCTTGCTGGACCGCGTCCATAGCAAGGGCTCGAATCGCATCGGCCAATTTAACGGGAACAACAGTGTTTGAGTTCATGCGATGTGTCCCGCCCGAACAAGCACAGGAAAAATAGGTTACAAAACGTAGGAGTTTAGCACCCGTATAACCCCTCACCCTCTCTCTAAGCGACCCGATGGCTGACCCCCGCTTTTACTGCTCCGAACCGGTTTTTGCCGGGCAAGAAATCGTGCTGCCAACGCCTCTGGCTCACCACATCCGCGTCAGACGCCTGGAGGCTGGCGATACGGTGGTGTTATTCGACGGCCGCGGGGGCGAAATTGCGGGCACACTCAGCTTTGAAGGCAAAAAAACTCTGGTTTTGCTTGGGCAACACAGCCCCATAGAAGCCGAACTGAGTGGCCAAATCACGCTAATCCAAGCGCTGCCCTCGGGCGACAAAATGGATTGGATTATCGAAAAAGCAGTCGAGTTGGGCGTGCACAGGGTGATTCCTGTTGCCGCGCAACGCAGCGTACTCAAGCTGTCGGGGGCTAGGCTAGAGAAGCGCCTCGAACACTGGCATGGAGTCATTGCGTCAGCCTCTGAACAGTGCGGTCGCAACCGTTTAATGCACCTCAGTGCCCCACAAAGCCTCGAGCAGGCCATCGGCACCACGGCGCCAGGGCATCGCCTGCTTTGTGACCCCGAGGCTGATCACACACTTGCAGAGTATGTTGCGGCAAGCCAACAAGAGCAAAAACCGATTGATGTCTTGAGTCTGCTCATTGGCCCAGAAGGGGGTTGGAGCCCTGAAGAGACTGCTGCCGCTTCGCGACAAGGCGTGACAAATATCAAGTTTGGCTTAAGAGTGCTGCGCACCGAGACAGCCGGACTGGCTTTGGTGGCTGCAACCACCGCGCTACTGCGCTGGTAACCTGCACTCGCGCCACTATTAGACGTTTAAGTTGCGCGGCTTTAGGCGTTCAAGTCGCCTAGCTTTAGACGTTTAATTTGCGCGGTTTTAGAGCTTACTTCGCGAAGCTTTAGACGTTTACGTCGCGCGGCGGTGGCTTTGGCCGATACGGGCGCGGCTACAGTGCTACCAACGCGTTAAGACGGCTCATCGCTCCAGTTATTGACCACGCCTGGCTTGTCATCGGGGTGTTTGCCGGCATGCTGGATCCCAAAGATAAATACGCGACCGTTGTCTCGTGCGAACCCCACGGCATCATTTAACACCTGCATGAACTGCACACCGTCCATGACAATCGCTGCGTCGGCCGAGTGAAGTTTTTCAAAAACCAGCACCAGACCCTCTTTTTGATCGAGCAAACTATCGCACAGGCAATCAAAAAACGAGTCAAAACTTGAGCCAAAGAACTGCGGGTAATCGACTGCCTTCACGACCGCGCGAAACACCGCCGACCGGCTACGCGCCTTATCGCACTGTGCCACACACCAAGCCAGCCCCTTGTCTGCCGCTGCACCAGAAAGCAAATCGCGCCCGGTGTCAGGATCGAAATCCCCGCCGTAGCGCAACAGCTGCTTTAATTTTGGATCAACCGCCTTACTCATTTCAGAGGGCTCCTAGGACAAGGCCATAAGTGTGACGTATAGTTTTAGCATACGACAACTACTTGAGCCTCTTCGATGGTTAATAATTCGTAGTCAAGAGCAAAAAAAACAATAGATTACGCAAATCAAAGCAACTTGGCTTGTTGCTGCACAAGAGAGAGGTCGTTGGCCTCAATCACCGTGAGGGCGGTCATATTGACGATTCGGCGCACTGTCGCGCTCGTGGTCAGTATGTGCACCGGTGCGTTCGCGCCCAACAAGAAGGGACCAACCGCCACGTTTCCGCCAGAAACCGTTTTAAGCAAGTTATAGGCAATATTGCCAGAGTCAACATTGGGGCACACCAACAAATTCGCTGAACCTTTTAAGGTCGAGGACGGCAAAATCTTCATGCGCAGCGCCTCGTCTAAGGCGCAATCACCATGCATCTCACCGTCAACCTCAAGCTCAGGAGCCTGCTCTCGAATCAACGCGAGAGCCCGTTGCATCTTGGCACCCGAGACCGAACTGCCTGAACCAAAGTTTGAACGCGAGAGCAAGGCAACCTTCGGCACTAAATTTAAACGCCGCATTTGTGCTGCTGCCGAGATCGTGAACTCGGCAATTTGCTCGGCGGTTGGGTCGTCGTTGACGTGTGTATCGACCAACGCCAACGTCTGCTCGGGCAACAACAAAATATTCATCGCGGCGTACGTCGAGGTGCCTTGCTGTTTTCCAATCACTTGATCGATATAACGCAGATGATTGGCATAACCGCTGACGGTGCCACAAATCATGCCATCGGCGTCCCCCATTTTGACCATCGAGGCGCCAATCAACGTTAAGCGACGACGCATTTCAACCCGGGCCATTTCTTTGGTCACGCCGCTGCGACACATTTTTTCCCAGTAGGCTGTCCAATATTGATGAAAGCGCGGGTCAAAATCTGGATCGGTCACTTCAACATCTTCGCCCAAACGCAAGCGTAAACCAAACTTTTCAATGCGGGCTTTCAACACTGCAGGGCGCCCGACCAAGATGGGCTTTGCCAGTTTTTCGTCAACGATCACTTGCACCGCGCGTAAGACACGCTCATCTTCGCCCTCGGTGAACACAATACGTGTCCGACCACCTGAACGAACGTGCGATTTAGCGCCTGCAAACAGGGGCTTCATAAATGCACCCGAGCGATAGACAAACTGCTCAAGCTGCTCGACATAGCTCTCTAGGTCAGCGATTGGGCGAGTTGCAACGCCGCACTCCATCGCAGCTTTCGCCACGGCCGGGGCGATGCGCACAATCAACCGCGGATCAAAAGGCTTGGGAATAAAGGAATTAGGACCAAACGCGACATCATATTGACCATAGGCGGCTGCAACCACCTCGCTTTGCTCTTCTTGAGCAAGCTTGGCAATCGCCACGACCGCGGCTTTTTCCATTTCGCGCGTAATCGTCGTGGCACCAACGTCTAACGCACCTCGAAAAATATACGGAAAACACAAAACGTTGTTGACCTGATTGGGATAATCAGAGCGACCTGTGGCCATCACAATATCATCACGCACCGCGTGTGCGTCAGCGGGCAAGATCTCAGGATTAGGGTTGGCCAGCGCCAAAATCAAAGGCTTGGCAGCCATCACCTTGACCATCTCAGGCTTGAGCACACCGCCGGCCGATAAACCTAAAAATACGTCTGCACCACCAATAATGTCAGCGAGTTTGCGGGCCTCGGTTTTTTGCGCAAAACGCGTTTTATCGGGGTCCATCAAGACGGTACGGCCTTCATAGACCACGCCCTCAATATCTGACACCCAAATATTCTTGAGCGGCAAGCCCAAATCCACCATTAAATCCAGGCATGCTAAGGCTGCGGCACCAGCGCCCGACACCACAACTTTGACTTGCTTAATATCTTTACCAACAACTTCTAGCCCGTTAATGAAAGCGGCCGACACACAAATCGCTGTGCCGTGCTGGTCATCATGAAACACAGGAATACGCATGCGCTCGCGCAACTTACGCTCGACGATAAAGCACTCGGGGGCCTTGATATCCTCAAGATTGATCCCACCAAAGGTTGGCTCAAGGCCCGCAATAATTTCGACAAGTTTGTCTGGGTCTTGTTCGTTGATCTCAATATCAAAGACATCAATGCCAGCGAATTTCTTGAACAGTACTGCCTTACCTTCCATCACAGGCTTTGAGGCCAAAGGGCCAATATTGCCCAACCCAAGTACCGCCGTACCGTTGGTGATCACGCCAACAAGATTGCCGCGCGCCGTGTACCGAAACGCGTTCGCCGGATCTGCCACAATTTCTTCGCAGGCCGCAGCCACACCGGGCGAGTACGCCAACGCTAAGTCGCGCTGATTAGACAGCGTTTTAGTGGGGGTGACCGAAATCTTACCAGGGCGACCCTGCTCGTGATATTCGAGCGCGGCCTGACGAAAGGTTTTTTCCATAGTGCTCTGCATGTGAACGATTTAAGAAGCCGATTCTAGCCCCTTTAGCTTAGAGTTTGAACCGAATACCCCTAATGGATCAAGGATGTGCTTGAGTTCTTGATCAAGGTGTGACGCAAGTTCTTTATCGTATTCGCTCGCTGGTGCTTCGCGGGCAACTTGGGACTGTGCATCGGCGCGCTTGAGCCAAAGGGCCTGCACCCAGCCTAATCTGCCTTGATGCCCAAACAGCAATTGCGCAAGATGAGGTTCGTGAGCAGCGGTAGCAATCAGGGCATCCAGTCGGTAGCACGCAGGCCACGGGACCAACTGCGTGCAGCGCAGTGCAGCCTCTGAGCCAGCCAACTCAAAAAGCTTAGGCACCAACCGCTGCACGGTCAGACTACGTAGCGGTGCTTTCGCGGTTGCCCCAAAAGGGCCAAGCACTTCAACTGTTCCATCCGCCAACAAAACTTCTGCTTGCTCAACAAGCCGAATTGAATCGAGCACCCCACCCGAAACGGTTTCGGGCCAGGCAAACCACTGTGCCACCGTCAGCTCAGGAGGCAGATTCATTCCAGCAAAAACGCCCGTTTCTTTGAGTTGCTCCACCGTACAGCCAGCGTCAGCTCGCCACACGCCCGTTCGCGAATCGACCAGAGATAACGTCGCCCCGGCAGGCTGGGGCGACACCCAAAGCGTCGCTTGTGTGCGGGCAGCGGGGAGTTCGCCCCCCTCTAACATCAGTGCCACGCGATATTCTTGGCACAAGGCACGCGCATGCGCGATATCCTCGAGGCGAACCGGCTTAAGCCAAGCCTGCGGCGCCTGCTCAGGGTGCGCATTTGAAGGCGCTGTGCGCACGCTCCCTAAACACGTCCGCTCAAGGCGAGCACAAAACTGCTCAAAAGGCGTGGCCGAGGTGCGGCGCCCCATTAAAAAAGCACGTCGAGATGTTGGCGTAACCACTACAATTCAGCCTCTTACGGAGAGATAGGTCATGACAGTTCTTGCAGCACGTACCGCCGATACCGTGACCTTTCACGCGGTCGAACTCTTTAAACAAGCCACAGCTTTACAACGCAGTGGCATTGACATTATCAGCCTTGGCGTCGGAGAACCCGACTTTACCGCAGCCCCGCAAGTGATCCAAGCCATGCAACTCGCCGCACAGTCTGGCAAAAGTGGCTATTCGCCCCCGGCTGGCTTGCCCGAACTCAGAGAAGCGATCGCGGGGTTCTACACCAAACAGCTTGGCGCCAAAGTCGACCCGAATCGTGTCATCGTAACCTCGGGCGCAAGCGGCGCACTGTTGCTGGCCGCGATGGCGCTGGTCAACCCAGGCGATGAAGTCTTGATGCCCGACCCCTGCTACCCGCCAAATCGCAACTTCGTTGGTGCGGCCGGAGGCACCACAAAACTCATTCCCACCACCATCGCTAACCGCTTTCAACTCTCAGACACCGACATTGAGCAACATTGGGGGCCAGCGACACGCGGTGTATTGATCGCCTCGCCAAGCAACCCCACCGGCACCTCGATCCCGCGTGACGCCCTCACCCGACTGATCCAACAAGTGCATGCCCGCAACGGGTTTGTGATGATGGACGAAATTTATTTAAGCTTGTCCTACGACGGTGCGCGTCAGTCTGCACTCGCCATCGACGACAACCTGATTATCCTGAATAGTTTTTCAAAGTATTTCAACATGACAGGTTGGCGACTGGGCTGGATGATTGTGCCAACTCATATGGTTGAACCAATTGAAAAAATGGCCGCGAGTTTAGCGATTTGTGCTCCCACTCTCGCCCAACACGGCGCCATCGCTTGTTTTGACCCAGAGGCCTTGGCGCTATTTGAACAACGTCGCGAAGCCTTCAGGCAACGTCGTGATTATCTGGTGCCGGCCCTGAAAGCCTTAAACATTGATGTACCCGTGACGCCCGACGGCGCGTTTTATATCTACGGCGACATTTCAGCGCATTCTTCAGACAGCAGCGCTTTTTCGGCGTCACTATTAAAGGGCGCGCGCGTCGCCGCAGTCGCAGGTTTAGACTTTGGGCCCGCACATGCCGCACACACTATGCGCTTTGCGTACACCACGGGGCTTGACCGCCTACAAGAAGCGATCCATCGCATGAAGGCGTTTTTAGGCTAACGCTCAGTCTTTTAGCGCGATCGAACCCGCGAGCGCTAAACGACGTCGCTCAGAGAGCACTTTTTCTGTGTAGCCGCCGTCGGCGTTCGGGCCGCTCGCACCGCAATAGCAAAGCAACCCGCCTGCAACCGAGCCCCTTGTCCGAATGCAATACGCCAAAATAAACGCACCCACGCGAATATTAGCGACTGGATTAAACACCATCGTTTCGCCGCGTCCAAGCTTGGTGAATTTATCGCGATGGACACTCATCATGATCTGCATCAGCCCAGTCGGGCCACCGACCTGACCGCCCGCATACGGATTAAAACGCGACTCTGTGGCAATGATCGCTAGCAACAACAGTGGATCGACTTTTAACTCATCGCCCACCACATAAGCGGTTTCAACGAACATTTGGGCGGCTTGGTTTGCGACCAAATACTTACGCGACAAGTATTGAATTAAAGCGTCTTGCTGATTTTGACTTAAAGCTTGACGCTGCAACACCTGTGCCAGGCTCGCGCCACTGCCTGACGCAGGGGCTTGTGCCGCCACGGCTAACTCATGCTGCACTGTTGCCAAGGGGGTCTTGGTTGCTGCGACCGGTGCTCGTGGCGCTGCCGCCTCTGGGGCCAACGCTGTGTTGGTTGCTGCACTATTTTGCTCAGCCGAACTAGGAGGCGACGAACTGCTCGGGATCGCTAGATCTGCCCGCGACGTGGCGCTTGGAGTGCTAGGCGCGACCACGGGGGGCGAGCGCACTGCTACCGAGGGCGGCAAGGTTTCACCCCGTATCGGCTCTAAGTCAACGGCAGCAACAATCGTACCAATGGGTGCGCTGGTGTTTGTCGTTGCCAACGGGATCAAGGCGTCGGGCACGAGGGCATAAAGAAGTGCCGCATGAATTTGCAAGGCCTGCCCGCGCAGCGTGGGCATCGTCAGCACCATCGTACCAGCCACCAGTACTGAAATCCCAAGGTAGATCGCGCAAGTTCGCACAAACTCTGCCAGATTGCGGTAGAGCCCGCTCACTAGTTGTTGTGTCACAAGCCAGGCAGGGGTGAGAGTCATCATGTTCGAGCCTCAGAGCGGACGGCGACCTGAAGACTAAAAAGGTTCAAGCGCTGTAGGGTCATGATTGCTTGACCTTGGGGTCAAGCATGGCGGGTGTTAACCTTGTGTGCATCGTAGAACTGTAACCGTTTTGGCGGATCAAGACCTTGAAATACAAAGACTTAAGAGATTTTATTGCACAGCTTGAACGTTCGGGTGAACTCAAGCGCATCGGTCAGCCAGTCTCGACCTCGCTTGAAATGACCGAGATTGCAGATCGTGTCCTCAAAGCAGAGGGCCCAGCTTTACTCTTTGAACGAGCCACCCATAACGGTCAACCCGCCTCGATGCCGGTGTTGGCTAACTTGTTCGGCACACCCGCTCGGGTGGCGCGTGGAATGGGCGCCGAAAACGTCAGCGCCTTACGTGAGATCGGTGAACTGCTCGCGTCGTTACGCGAGCCCGAAGCCCCAAAAGGTTTTCGCGACGCTCTAGCCAAAGTCTCGATGCTCAAAGCCGCCTTGTGGGACATGAGCCCCAAGACTGTTCGTGGCGCACCCTGCCAAGAGATCGTTTGGGAAGGGGACGATGTGGATCTGGGCAAACTGCCCATTCAAACTTGCTGGCCAGGCGACATTGCGCCCCTGCTGACCTGGGGCCTGGTGATTACTCGGGGTCCCAACGCTCGTCGCCAAAATTTAGGAATCTATCGTCAGCAAGTCATTGGCCGCAATAAACTCATCATGCGTTGGTTGTCGCACCGCGGTGGCGCGCTTGATTTCAGAGACCACGCGCTGGCACATCCCGGCACGCCTTTTCCAATCGCGGTGGCTCTGGGTGCCGACCCCGCCACCACATTGGGCGCTGTCACACCTGTGCCAGATAGCTTGTCTGAGTATCAATTCGCAGGTTTGCTACGCGGCGCACGCACTGAAGTCACCAAGGCAATTGGCAGCGAGTTATCGGTTCCGGCGACCGCCGAGATCGTTCTTGAAGGGCACTTACTCCCCAGTTCAGATCCACGCGCAATCAAACCAGTGGCCCCTCAAGGCGCCAACCCGCCGCCTGCCTCTGACTATGAGTTAGCGCTTGAGGGTCCCTATGGCGACCACACCGGCTATTACAACGAGCAAGACTGGTTTCCGGTCTTTACCGTTGAGCGCATCACGATGCGTCGCAATCCGATTTATCACACCACCTACACGGGCAAACCGCCCGATGAACCTGCCGTATTGGGCGTTGCACTCAATGAAGTCTTCGTGCCGATCTTGCGTCGACAGCTCCCCGAGATTGTAGATTTTTACTTGCCGCCCGAAGGCTGTAGCTATCGTCTAGCCGTGGTGTCGATTCGCAAACAATACCCAGGTCACGCCAAGCGGGTGATGTTTGGCTTGTGGAGTATTTTGCGCCAGTTCATGTACACAAAATTTATCGTAGTCGTCGATCAAGACATCAACCCACGCGACTGGAAAGAAGTCGTCTGGGCGATGACCACACGTATGGATCCCGTGCGTGACACACTGCTCGTTGAAAACACCCCTATTGATTATTTGGATTTTGCCTCACCGGTGTCAGGCCTCGGCGGCAAAATGGGTCTCGACGCCACCAACAAATGGCCAGGAGAAACCCAACGCGAATGGGGCACACCGATTACAATGGATACTGCGACCAAGGCGCGTGTGGATGCAATGTGGAGTGAGTTGGGGCTTTGAGTTGTGCACCCAAGCTAACGCAACACCTTCACCTCAATCACCGATTTTTGACCCGAGTGCTCGATCTCTTGTTTCATCACAAGATTAGTCGACGGGCAAAACCAATCGGTTACCTGGGATGGAATCGACGGGATCGATAGCAGCATACCTTGCACCTGTGCGGTGGTCGCGTCTATGCTGCGGGCATAGCGTACGGGCCAGCATTGCAACTTGCCGACCGCAGTCTGGATGGTTTGCTGCGCGCCTACAGTTTTTTCACCCATGCGCACACCCGTAGGCGTGGTTGGTCCGCGCTTTGGATCACCCACTGCCAAGGTGTAAGACTGAGCGGCAAACTTTTGCCCCGCAGCCTGAATCGGCGCACCAAAACCAAACAGCCCAAGTAATTGCCCATCAAAAGCTGCCGTATCCGCGGCCTTACCGGGGCGAGCGTTGACCACGCGAGTTTGATTACCATTGACACTCACGACATGATCAATATCGTTCGCACCACTTAAAAAACTCATCAACGCATACTTGGCAATCCCATTCACCTGTGCCTGACAGACTGTGACCGAGGTTTTTTTAACCTGGCTGAAGGTCAATTTAGCCGAGACATTCAACATGCCCGAGCCACCGATCTCAATCACTCCACCGTTATGAAAAAAACGGGCTTCGCAGATGTTTGCCTGCGCGTTGGTGCAAGCTCCAAGCACCACCAAGAGCATCCATACTTTGCAAGAGCGCCACATACCTTTGCCCTTCACCGAGTCACTAATCGATTGGGTAGTTTGCGCCGCATCACTCTCTTGGTCAAGTCACTAGCTGACCTCACCGAGCAGTCAACCATGCGATCAGCGCATTTTCAAACGAGCGCGCCTCGTGGGCACGCTCGTGATTCACCATGCTGATCACCACATAGCGCTTACCACTTGCGCCCCACACATAACCTGCCACAGAACGCACGTCACGCAACGCACCGGTTTTAAGATGCGCCATGGATTTTGTTGCTGGGTCGCGCAACCGGTTACGCGTGGTACCGTCCGAGCCAAGAATTGACAACGACGCGACATACTCAGGCATCACATTAGAGGCCCAGGCCTTTTGTAGCATCTGCGCCAAGCTTTCGGCTGACACCACGCCGTTACGCGACAAGCCAGAACCGTTATCGAGCACCATCCCCTTCATGGGCAGACCTTGACGCGCCAAGACCTCTTGGGCGACTTGTACGCTACCCGCGACCGTCGCCGGACGACGGCCGGCTTCGGCACCTAGCGTCAGCAATAACACCCGTGTCATCACGTTATTACTACGTTTGTTAATCAAACGAATCACTTCAGACAGAGGGGGTGACTGATGCGAGGCTACGATAATCGCCCCAGCTGGAATCGTGCCACTGCGGATTGGCCCGGTAATCACCCCGCCTAACTCTTGCCACAATGAGCGCAGTACACGTGCGCCAAACTCTTGTTGCGAAAAGGCTAAACGAAACACATCAAACTCGCCACAAGAGCCCACGGCCTTACCCGAAACCCGAAACTTAACTGTGCCCTCAGTCATCGTGATGTCAGTGCTGATGTTGGGCGAGCCCGGGCACACGCCGTCTACCCACTGTACGTTGCCGTCAATCTGCACACCCGCCATGGGTGGGTCGACAAACGATTTCCAGCTGCGTGTACCGGGATCTGGCGAAAACACTAAGCGCACAGCACCAAAGCCCACCATGAAGGCATCGGGGCTCGCGTTATAAGGGCTGTAAGCAGAACCATCAAACGTGCCTGGGTCAATCGTCACATCACCAAAAATTGAACGGTCGATCACGATTTCAGGGATCTCGCGCACACCGCGCAACCGCAGGTCACGCAGCAAACGCCAAAGATCCTGCAATAAAAAGATGGGATCACCGCCTGCGCGAAGATACAGCGGGCCGTTCAAGACGCCTTGCTCTGAGGCTTTCGTCTCAGCGCCAAGCAGCAGATTGGTGTGCCAGATGTAATTTGGTCCCAAGCGCGAGACTGCCGCATAGGTTGTCACTAATTTCATGACCGAGGCCGGGTTACGCGGCACCTCGGGCGACACGGCAAATAGCTGCGGGCCACCGATTTCTTGCACCAAGACTGATAACGAGGACTCGGGCAGTTTGGTTTGCGCCCACGCGCGGGCAAGTTCGGGGGGTAACGCAACCTGCGCACAGGCGCTGCTCGAACCAAACAACACACCCAATCCAAGCGCCAAACCGCAAAGCATTTGCTTCACACAAGGTTCTGTCGTTCGCGCCCAAATCCGCTTCAAACCTGTGGCTCGTGCCCAAATACGAGTTAAATCTGTCGCTTGTGCCCAAATCGGTGTCAATAAAGAACCTGTCTTTGCCCGCAAACCTGTCATTACCGTCGCCTGTTTCTTCATATCGACCCACAGCATACAAAAAAAGTACCCCGACGGGCTTAAAATGCGCGGTCTTTCATGGCTTGTTCGACGAAATTTGCTCAAGCCACCTCAAAAACTCTGCACACCCTATCGACGTGACCACCCCACTAACCGTTGCTGACTTTGATTACGTGCTGCCCGCTGAGCTGATTGCGCAAACACCTGCGCCCACTCGCACGGCAAGCCGTTTACTGCATGTCGACCCGGCTGGCCAACTACACGACCGACAATTTACTGATCTTCTCAGCCTGTTACGCCCAAACGACCTATTGGTGTTCAACGACACCCGAGTCATTAAAGCCCGTCTCTTTGGTCAAAAGACCACCGGTGGCAAAGTCGAAGTGTTGATTGAACGGATCACAGCCGTTGACGGGGCGCTGGCGCATATTCGGTCAAGTAAATCACCAACAGCTGGCAGTGTGTTGCGACTGGCCGAGGCATTCAATGCACAGGTTCTCGGTCGTGAAAACGATTTGTTCATCTTGAAATTTGAACAACCCATACTCGAGCTGCTTGAGCAATTCGGCGCCACGCCCCTGCCCCCATACATCACGCATCAACCTGATGATGCCGATGACGATCGCTACCAAACCATCTACGCACGCGAGCCCGGGGCCGTTGCCGCACCAACCGCGGGGCTGCATTTTGACCAGTCTATGTTTGAACGACTCGACGCCAACGGCGTTCAGCGTGCGTTTGTTACCTTACACGTGGGCGCCGGTACCTTTCAGCCGGTACGCGTGAACACGCTCGCCGAGCACATCATGCATGCCGAGCGTTATACGGTGCCACAACAAACCATCGAAGCGATTGCACACACTCGTGCTTTAGGGGGCCGCGTGATCGCAGTCGGCACGACCAGCGTACGTTCGCTTGAAGCTGCAGCAAAAGACAACCCACACCTGGCCGCCACGTATCTGGCTAGACACCCGCTTACGCGAGCACCCGCAGAACACGAGCGTTCACCGACTGCTCAAAGCGGCGACACTCGGTTATTTATTACCCCTGGCTCTGACTACCAAGTCGTCGACGCGATGGTGACAAATTTTCATCTGCCTCAATCAACTTTGCTGATGCTGGTAGCCGCCTTCATTGGCCTAGACCAGATGCGCCATGCCTATCAACATGCGATCGAACAGCGCTATCGCTTCTTTAGTTATGGCGACGCCATGTTTCTTGAACGGAATCCGAAATTGTGACGACCTCTAGTACCAACTCTCAGTCTAACGAGTCAGCCCCAAACCCTCAAGCCGGCCTGAGCTTCGAACTGCTTGCTACCGATGGCCTTGCGCGACGTGGGCGGATGACGCTGAATCACGGCGTGGTCGAGACCCCTATCTTTATGCCTGTTGGCACCTATGGCACGGTCAAAGCCATGATGCCGCACGAACTCTCTGAAGTGGGCTCGCAAATCGTGCTGGGCAACACCTTTCATCTGTGGTTGCGCCCTGGCACTGAAGTGATTGCCAAACACGATGGCTTGCATGGCTTCATGCAATGGCACAAACCTCTGTTAACCGACTCGGGTGGCTTTCAGGTGTTTAGCCTGCAAGGTATGCGCAAAATTACCGAAGAGGGTGTCAAGTTTGCTTCACCAATCGATGGCGCGCGACTGTTTTTGACGCCAGAAGAATCTATGCGCATTCAAACCGAACTGAATTCAGATATCGCCATGGTATTCGATGAGTGCACGCCTTACATGATCAACGATCGCCCCGCCACACCTGAAGAAGCGGCCGTATCGATGCGCATGTCGTTACGTTGGGCCAGACGGTCGCGCGAAAGCTTTGATGCGCTCAATAACCCGAACGCGCTGTTTGGAATTGTTCAAGGTGGAATGTTCGAAACTCTCCGCGACGAATCGTTGGCGGGCTTAGAAGACATTGGCTTTCATGGCTATGCGATTGGAGGGCTATCAGTCGGTGAGCCAAAAGAAGACATGATGCGAATCCTCGCCCACGTGGCTCCGCGTCTGCCGGCCAACGCCCCACGCTACTTAATGGGAGTCGGTACCCCCGAAGACCTTGTCCAAGGGGTTGCCCAAGGCATCGATATGTTCGACTGTGTGATGCCCACCCGCAACGCGCGCAATGGCTGGCTTTTTACCCGCTTTGGCGACATCAAGATCCGCAACGCCCAATACCGCGACAATATTTTGCCGCTCGACCCGAGCTGCAGCTGCCACACCTGCAAGACTTTTTCGCTGTCTTACCTGCATCATCTGCAAAAATCGAACGAAATCACCGGTTCGCGTCTAAATACTGTCCATAACCTTCATTTTTATCTGACAATCATGGCCGAAATGCGAGAAGCCATAGAGAATGGCACCTTTCAGGCTTGGCAAGCCCAGTTTGCAAGAGATCGCGCCACCAAATCGGTACAATAGCCAGCGTTTCACATTTACCCAAAGGAGACCTTAATGTCTGCTCAAGCAATTTCCAGCCTCGTGCTGGCCCAAGCCGCTGATACCGCCAGTTCGTTAATGGGCATGGCCCCAATCGTTTTGATGTTCGTGGTGCTCTACTTTTTGATGATTCGTCCACAAATGAAACGTCAAAAAGAACACAAAGCTCTGATCGCTGCGCTAGCCAAAGGCGACGAAGTCATTTGTGCCGGCGGTTTACTTGGCAAGGTCAGCAAAGTCAGTGATAGTTACGTCACCATCGAGATCTCTGAGCACGGCACAACGCCCATTGAGGTCGTGATGCAAAAAGCGTCTGTTGCGGCAGTGCTACCCAAAGGAACAATCAAAGCGCTGTAAGGCTTTGCTTGAACACCCCGTCGCATGTCGCGCCGGGGTCACACTCTTATTGATCCCCGTCGGCAATGAACCGCTACCCTATTTGGAAATACCTGACGGTGCTGGTCGCGGTTGTGATCGGCCTGCTCTATACCCTGCCTAATCTTTACGGCGAGTCTCCCGCTGTACAGATTTCAAGCGCAAAATCGACTCTCAAACTTGATGCGGGCATGTTGGATCGCGCCCAAGACATTTTGAAAAAAGCCGGCGTGGCCAGTACCGGCGCCACCTTTGAACAAAATGGCCCAGTTGGAACGGTTCGCGTACGTTTTGCTAACACAGACCAGCAAATTCTGGCCCGCGACACCATCGAAAAAGCGCTCAATCCAAATCCAGCCGAGCCGACGTATACCGTGGCATTAAATTTGCTGCCGGCCTCGCCCAGCTGGCTGAGCGCCATCGGTGCTCACCCTATGTATTTAGGGCTTGACCTGCGTGGCGGCGTTCACTTTTTACTGCAAGTCGATATGCAAGGTGCGCTCACCGCACGCTACGACTCGCTTGTGACCGATCTGCGCTCGGCACTACGTGACCAAAAAATTGAAAATAGCGGCATCGAGCGCAGCGCCATGTCGGTCGTAGTGTCGTTTTCGAGCACGGCCAATCGCGACCGTGCCATTAGCACTCTGCGTACACGCAACCCCGATCTGCAAATGGTTGAACGCGCAGATGGCACTCGCCTACAAATCGTCGCGACCCTTAGCCAAACAGCAGTCACTGCGGTGCAGGCCAGTGCGCTCAAACAAAACATCACCACCCTGCATAATCGCATTAATGAACTGGGCGTCGCAGAACCCGTGATTCAGCAGCAAGGCGCTGATCGTATCGTTGTGCAGCTGCCGGGCGTACAAGACGTCGCTAAGGCCAAAGACATTTTGGGTCGTACCGCCACACTCGAAATTCGCATGGTTGACGACTCACCGGCCGCGCAAAGTGCTTTAGCTGCGGGCACCGTGCCGTTTGGCCTCGAGCGCTACCTAGATCGCGATGGGCGCCCCCTGTTGTTGCGTCGCCAAGTCGTGTTGACTGGCGAAAATCTGCAAGATGCTCAAGCTGGGCGCGACAATCAGTCGCAACAAGCTGCCGTGCACCTCACGCTTGATTCAAAGGGCGCGCGTATTTTTCGCGACGTGACGCGCGACAACGTTGGCAAACGGATGGCAATTTTGCTGTTTGAAAAAGGCCGTGGCGAGATCGTAACCGCTCCGGTCATCCGAGGCGAAATCCCAGGCGGCCAAGTACAAATCTCGGGCAGTATGTCTGCCGAAGAAGCGGCCGATACCGCCCTGCTGCTGCGCGCGGGCTCGCTTGCCGCCCCCATGGAAATCATCGAAGAGCGCACGATCGGCCCAAGCTTGGGTGCCGAAAATATCTCTAAGGGCTTTAATTCAACGCTCTATGGTTTTTTGGCGATCGCAGTTTTTATGCTGATCTACTATCACCTGTTTGGAATGTTTTCCTCCATTGGCCTCGCACTGAACGTCTTGATGCTGCTCGCGATCTTGTCCATGTTGCAGGCAACCCTCACCCTGCCAGGTATCGCTGCGATTGCCCTGACACTCGGGATGGCGATTGATTCCAACGTGTTGATCAATGAACGTATTCGCGAAGAACTGCGTAATGGTGAGGCGCCTCAACAGGCAATCGCCTTGGGCTTTGATCGCGCCTGGAGCACGATTCTTGACTCAAACCTCACCACGCTAATTGTGGGCGTCGCTCTCTTGGTGTTCGGCTCTGGTCCGGTGCGCGGTTTTGCTGTGGTGCATTGCCTAGGGATCTTGACCTCGATGTTTACCTCGGTGGTAGGTGTGCGCGCCCTGGCAAATCTTTGGTACGGGCGCCAAAAGAAACTGCAATCTATTTCGATCGGTACGGTCTGGAAACCCAAAGACTGAACTCAACACTGCACTTCACGCTCGGGGGCGTTACCACGCCGCCGGCAATTGCTTAGTACCTAAAAGATCATGGAATTATTTAAAATCGGTCGCACCATCCCCTTTATGCGCCACGCGTTGATCTTGAACGCGATCAGCTTTATCACGTTCATTCTTGCGGTTTTCTTTATCGTCACGCGCGGCTTTCACTTGTCGATCGAATTCACCGGCGGCACCGTGATGGAGATCAACTACACCCAAGCTGCGCCAATTGAACAGGTGCGTACGGTTGTATCCGGGCTGGGCTACACCGACTTTCAGGTACAAAACTTTGGTACCTCGCGCGACCTAATGATCCGCTTACCTCTTGCCCCGGGGCAAAGCTCGGCGACACAAAGCGAAACCGTAATGAAAGCGCTCAAGGCCGCGGATGCAACCGTCGAGTTGCGTCGCGTTGAGTTCGTCGGGCCTCAAGTCGGACGCGAGCTCGTTGAAAATGGCTTACTTGCTTTGCTGTTTGTGATCATTGGTATTGTCCTGTATCTGGCCATTCGCTTTGAATGGAAATTCGCGGTGGCCGGGGTCTTAGCCAACCTACATGACGTCGTCATTATTTTGGGATTTTTCGCCTTTTTTGGCTGGGAATTTTCACTCTCGGTGCTGGCTGGCGTGTTGGCCGTGTTGGGCTACTCGGTGAACGAGTCGGTGGTGATCATGGACCGAATCCGTGAGAACTTTCGCAAAGAACGCAATATGTCGGTAGCCGAAGTCATTGACGGTGCGATTACGCAGACCATTTCACGTACCATCATCACCCACGGCAGCACGCAAATGATGGTGATGGCCATGCTGCTGTTTGGTGGTCCAACTCTGCACTACTTCGCCCTCGCACTGACTATCGGCATCTGGTTTGGTATTTATTCATCGGTATTTGTGGCAGCTGCCATCGCCATGTGGCTAGGCGTCAAACGCGAAGACCTGATTAAACCCGTCAAAAAAGCCGAGCAAGCCGACGA
>JAIPCU010000108.1 GCA_021738045.1 Candidatus Methylopumilus sp.
GTTGACACCTAAGCTGAACTAACGTGTCAACCCACCAGCTGCTGAGCGTTTCTTAAGCAGCGCTCAGCCGTTCAACACCACCCATATACGACCCCAAAACCTCGGGTACCACTACGCTGCCGTCCTCTTGTTGATTGTTCTCTTAGACTGCCACGAGTGCGCGCCCCACGGCCAGACCCGAGCCATTGAGGGTGTGCACGAACTCGGTTTTGCCGGCCTCATTGCGGGTACGCGCTTGCATGCGACGCGACTGAAAGGCCTCGCAATTTGAAACCGAAGAGATCTCACGCCACGTATTTTGAGCAGGCAGCCACACTTCGAGGTCATACGTTTTAGTGGCACCAAAACCCATATCCCCTGTACAAAGCAACAAGACGCGATAGGGCAGACCTAACAACTGCAAGACTTTTTCAGCATGCCCGGCCATTTCTTCGAGTGCTTGGTAAGAGGTATCGGCTGCGACGATCTGTACCATTTCGACTTTGTCGAACTGGTGTTGGCGAATCAAGCCGCGCGTATCGCGCCCGCCACTGCCCGCTTCAGAGCGAAAACATGGGGTGTGCGCGGTTAAGCGAATCGGCAAGTCGGCCGCCGGCACGATGCTATCGCGCACGCTGCTGGTTAAGGTGATTTCTGAGGTTGAAATTAAATATTGCTCTTCACGCGCGACAGCATTGCCTTGCTCATCGAGAGTGGGTTCGTCACCACCACGTGTGACCCAAAACATGTCATTTTTGAACTTGGGCAATTGCCCCGTACCCAGCAAAGTTGAGGCGTTCACGATATAAGGCGTATAGCACTCGGCATATCCATGCTGTTCGGTTTGTAAGTCAAGCATGAACTGCGCCAACGCACGATGGAGTCGCGCGATCGGGCCTTTCATAAAACTAAAGCGCGCACCCGACAGCTTGCCTGCCACATCAAAATCGAGCCCAAGGGTTTCGCCCAGACTGACATGATCACGCGGCGTAAAACCCAAATGTTTTGGATCGCCAGACACGGTATCAGGCACAGGGACCCAGCGACGCACCTCAATATTGCCCTCGCTATCAGCACCGAGGGGCACCGATTCGTGTGGCAAGTTTGGAACGGCTAACAACAAATCGTTGAGTTGCTGTTGAATCTCGGCGAGTTCTTGCTCGAGTGCCTTCAATCGTACCGGGATCGCCTGCGACTGCGCCAACACAGCAGATGCGTCTTCACCGCGTGATTTCAAAGCACCAATCTGTTTGGCGAACGCATTACGCTGCGCCTGCAAATTTTCAGTTTCAGTTTGCACCGCTTTGCGGCGCGCCTCGAGCGCATTAAACGACTCAAGAGAAAAGGCATAGCCACGGCTTGCCAGGCGATGCACAACGGCATCTAGATCTTTACGCAATAAAGCAGGGTCAAGCATGGTCTTAGCGCTTCAAAAAGCTAACGGAGCCAGTATTGTAAACGCCGCAACAACCACGCTACGGCACCAAGCGCCCCCACACTTAACAACCAGATCAGTAGCAACCACAGCCAACGTTTCATCGCTTTCTCTACAAAACCTAGCCGTTTAAGGGGCAAGAGGGGGTAAGAAACCTAAGCCCGCAGACCTGCCTCAAGCGTGATAGTGATGCGTCGGGCCAACCTTGCCTCGAAACACCCAGTAGGCATAGGCGGTGTACGCCAGGATCATCGGTAACAAGACGACGGCCCCCACTAACAAAAACTTCAGGCTCTTGTCGGGTGCCGCGGCCTGCCAGATTGTGACGGCTGAAGGCACGATATACGGAAAAAAGCTGATCAGTAGCCCAAAGTACGACAAGATAAACAGGCCTTGCACCGACAAAAAAGCCAATAAGGGCTTTTCTTCAGACAAGCCCTTGTAAAGTAGCAGCGCGCAAACCGCAACCAAGAGCGGTACCGGCACAACGAGCACCACCTCAGGCCAGGCGAACCACTTCAGCATAAAGTGTTCGTGTAAAAACGGCGTCCAGACGCTGACCACCACAATCAAGCCCAACAGTACTATACCCAACATGCGCGCCGCACGCGATGCTTGCTGTGCCACGCGGCCTTCGGTTTTGAGCATCAGCCAGGTGGCCCCAAGCAAGGCGTAGCCCACCACCAAGGCCAAACCCGTCAGCAAACTAAAGGGCGATAACCAATCCCACCAACCGCCGGCGTACGCACGGCCCTCGACCGATATGCCCTGAACCAGCGCCCCCATCGCAACACCTTGAGCAAACGCCGCAACGATTGAACCGCCCGCAAAAGCAAGATCCCAAAACCATTGGTGATCGCGACTTTTGAAGCGAAATTCAAAGGCCACACCTCTGAACACCAAGGCCAACAGCATCGCAATAAACGGGGCGTACAAGGCCGGCATAATGATCGAATACGCGAGCGGAAACACCGCGAATAAGCCGCCCCCGCCTAACACCAGCCAAGTCTCATTACCATCCCATACTGGGACAACAGAGTTCATCATTTGATCGCGATGGTCTTGGCCTTTCACCCACGGAAACAAGATTCCAACGCCGAGATCAAAACCATCAAGCACGATATACGCCAAGACCGCGAAAGCAATCAGGCCGGCCCAAATCAGGGCATAGTCGATGGTCATGACTGTCCCTCCAAGGTCTGCGCAACCGGCGCACCCTTCAATGCCGCAGGAGACACAATTCCGCCTGCTCGCACAGGTTCATTCAAAGGCATCAGCTTGTGGCCCGTGCCGGGCGCCTGACGCATTAAACGGAACATGTACACCACACCCGCACCGAAAAGTGCGAAATACACCACGACAAAGGCGAGCAGCGAGCTAGCCACAGCTGCTGCAGCAATCGGCGACGCCGAATCCGCTGTGCGTAACAGGTTATAGACCGTATACGGTTGGCGCCCGACCTCGGTGACCACCCAACCTGCCAGTACCGCGATAAAACCAGAAGGCCCCATCCACAGCGCCGCACGCAGCATCCACACAGTGTCATAGAGCTTGCCCCGACGCCTCAGCCAGAGGCTCCAGAGGCCCACACCGAGCATCAGCATGCCGATACCCACCATCACTCGAAAGGCGTAAAACACGATACCCATCGGAGGACGCTCGGACGGTGGCCATTCTTTCATGCCTTGAATCACGCCGTCTAAGGTGTGGGTCAAGATCAAACTACCCAAGTAGGGGATCTCAATGACATAGTCCATCCGCTCTTCTTTGCTGTTGGGGATGCCAAACAAAATAAGCGGCGCACGCGCTTGGGTTTCGTAATGCCCTTCGATGGCAGCAATTTTGCGTGGCTGGTGCTCGAAGGTATTGAGCCCATGTTGATCGCCTGCCAAAATTTGTAGCGGGGCCACACAGGCAGCCATCCACATCGCCATCGAAAACATCGTACGTACGGCCAACTGCGAGGCTAAGCGCTCGGGCGTGGCGAGTGCAACTGTTTGCAAACGCATTTTTAATAAGTGAAACGCGGCAACACCGCCGACAACAAAAGCCGTTGTCAGGTACGCCGCCAAGATCATGTGCACTAGGCGATAAGGGAACGAGGGATTAAAAATCACCTCTAGCCAGCTCTCAACTACAAACTGCCCCTCTGCATTTTGACTAAAGCCCGCAGGGGTTTGCATCCAGCTATTGACTGACAATATCCAAAATGCTGACATAAAGGTGCCGAGCGCCACCATCGCTGTGGCAAAAAAATGCAGACGTGGGCCCACACGCTCGCGCCCAAACAACATGACACCTAAAAATCCTGCCTCAAGAAAAAACGCAGACATCACTTCATAGCCCATCAGGGGCCCAAGCACCGGGCCCGTTTTATCTGCGAAGACACTCCAGTTCGTGCCAAATTCGTAGCTCATCACCAGGCCCGACACCACACCCATCCCGAAGGCCAACGCGAAGATTTTTTTCCAGTAATAAAATAATTCCAAATAAACCTCACGGCCTGTTGCTAAGTGCAAGCCGTTGAGCACAGCAAGGTAACTTGCCAGACCAATCGAGAAGGCCGGAAAAATAATATGAAAACTGACGGTAAACGCGAATTGGATTCGTGCCAGTGTGAGTGCATCTAGCCAGTCCATCAAACTCATCCTTTACTTTTTTTTGCTTGCCGGTCAAGCTCGCGCAAGTGGGCCATTTTTTCAGCGATCTTGGTTTCAAGACCGCGGGCAACGGGTTGGTACCAAGCGAGGTCAGGCATACCGTCGGGCAAATACGTTTCGCCGGCAGCATAGGCTTCGGGCTCATCGTGCGCATAGCGGTAAGCGTGACCATACCCAAGCTCTTTCATCAGCTTGGTTGGCGCATTGCGAAGGTGCACAGGTACCGGGCGGGATTGATCGTGTTTCACAAACGCCGACGCTTGGTTATAGGCTTTATAACCCGCATTACTTTTTGCCGCTACCGCTAAGTAAATAGTAGCTTGCGCAAGCGCTAACTCGCCTTCAGGCGAACCTAGACGCTCGAAGGTTTGCGCGGCGTCGTTGGCGATTTGCATCGCACGCGGGTCGGCCAAACCGATATCTTCCCAAGCCATCCTGACAATGCGTCGCGCTAAATACTTAGGATCAGCGCCGCCATCTAGCATGCGTGTCAACCAGTAAAGCGCCGCATCGGGATTCGAGCCACGCACCGACTTATGCAGGGCTGAAATCTGATCATAAAAATTATCACCGCCTTTATCAAACCGGCGCGCGTTCATACTCAGGGCGTTTTGCACCAGCGACGAATCGATACACGTCGCATGAGCATTGTGTGCGGCCGTTGCCGCCTGCTCAAGCAAATTTAAAAACCGACGCGCATCACCATCGGCATAACCAATCAGGGTATTGACGGCCGCCTCTTCAAAGCTAAGCTCACTCAATACCGTTTGTTGCGCACGCAGCAGTAATTCGTGCAGTTCAGCATCGTTGAGCGATTCAAGCACATAGACTTGCGCACGCGACAGCAACGCAGAATTCACTTCGAAAGATGGGTTTTCAGTGGTCGCGCCGATGAAAGTCACCAAGCCCGACTCAACAAACGGCAACAAGGCGTCTTGCTGCGACTTGTTAAATCGATGAATCTCGTCCACAAACAAGAGCGTGCGCTGCTGATGTTGATCAAGGGTCAGTTGCGCAGCTTCCATCGCTGCACGAATCTCTTTGACACCAGCAAATACGGCAGACAGCGCGATAAAGGCACAATCAAACGCATTGGCGGTTAGCCGGGCTAGGGTTGTTTTACCCACACCGGGTGGCCCCCACAAGATCATCGAGTGCGGCCGCCCAGATTCAAACGCCACGCGCAGCGGCTTACCGGGGCCGAGCAAGTGTCGTTGACCGATCACCTCATCAAGGGTGCTCGGGCGCAAGGCCTCGGCAAGTGGTGGCAGAGGAGAAGTTTTGAAAAGATCAGTCATCGCGCATGCTCACTGCATGCGCACTACATCAGCACCAGGCGGAGGCACAAAGCGAAAGGCCTCGACGGCCACCTTTGGGTTCGGCACTAGACCAGATAGCTCAATATGGGTGTTTTGGCCGAAGGCATCTAGCAAGATGATTCGCGCAGGCAAACCGCCAGAGAATCCGAGATCGACATGCACGAACCCTGCCTCACCATTGCGTGGCTTGGCGCGCAACCACGACAGACCCTCTTTGTCTGGCAATGCAGTGACTGTAAACGACTGTTCGAGCGACCCCGAGCCAAATAGAATTGCCGCTGGCGAAGAACCAATAGCTTGGTCAACCTTACGTACCGTCACCTGATTGAGATCAGGGTCAAACTGAAACAATTGCTGTCCGTCAGAGACAATTTGTTGCGCATAGGGTTTAACAACATCCCACTTAAACCGACCGGGTCGTTGAAAAGCGAACTGCCCGCTTTGCGCCGGCTTGGTTTGCCCCTGCGTGCCCACTGTGTACTGCGAAAAATTACCTGTTGCCGCTTGCACCTTCGAGACAAAACCTTGCAATTGCTCTTGCGCCGAGGCGGCCTTGGCCTCGCTCATTAGCAGGCACATCGCGCATAGCACCGAACTCAACACGCTTTTTGTCCAAGTGCTAAAAAGCATGATCGTTAATCCTCTTTGTTGGTGGTGGGCACTAGAATTTCGCGATTACCATTGGACTGCATGGTTGATACCATGCCGCTGTTTTCCATTTGTTCTAACAAGCGCGCTGCACGGTTATAGCCAATTCGCAAATGGCGCTGCACCAGTGAAATTGACGCGCGCTTGTGCTTGAGGACAATTTCTACGGCTTGATCGTACATTGGATCTGTCTCAGCATCGGCAAAGCCTGTGACGCTACCCACGCCATCACCGGTCTCGCCTTCAACACCACCCTCAAGCAAACCATCGACGTAGTCGGGCTCGCCTTGAGCCTTTAAGGATTCAACCACACGGTGTACTTCTTCGTCAGAGACAAAGGCGCCATGCACACGCACCGGCAAACCAGTACCAGACGGCATATACAACATGTCGCCCTGACCAAGCAGCGCCTCGGCCCCCATCTGATCCAGAATGGTTCGTGAATCAATTTTCGAAGACACCTGAAACGAAATGCGGGTAGGAATATTGGCCTTAATCAGACCGGTGATGACATCGACGCTTGGCCGCTGGGTGGCCAGAATTAAATGAATGCCGGCGGCCCTCGCCTTTTGAGCCAGACGAGCAATGAGCTCTTCAATTTTTTTACCGACCACCATCATCAGATCGGCGAGTTCGTCAATCACCACTACGATCGTGGGCAATTCTTTAAGCGGCTCTGGCGCATCTGGCGTCAGAGAAAACGGATTTGGGATGGGCTCTTCACGTTTAATCGCATCACGCACTTTGGTGTTAAAGCCAGTGAGATTACGCACACCAAGTTTACTCATTAAGCGGTAACGCTTCTCCATTTCGCCCACACACCAGTTCAAGGCGTTAGCCGCCTGCCGCATGTCGGTCACCACCGGCGCCAGCAGATGTGGGATGCCCTCGTAAACGCTCATCTCGAGCATTTTGGGATCGATCAAAATGAGGCGCGTTTGTGACGCATCTGCCTTGTAGAGCAAAGACAAGATCATGGCATTAATGCCAACCGACTTACCCGAGCCTGTTGTTCCAGCCACTAGCAAATGCGGCATTTTGGCAAGATCCGCGACCACAGGGTTTCCAGCAATGTCCTTACCCAACGCCATCGTAACCACAGAGTGGCTCGAGTAATACGTTTGCGAACCTAAAATCTCAGAAAGCTTGACCATCTGCCGGCGCGGATTTGGCAACTCAAACCCCATCAGGTTCTTACCAGGAATCGTTTCGACGACGCGAATACTCACAAGGCTTAAGGCACGCGCCAAATCCTTTGCCAAGTTGACGATCTGACTACCCTTGACGCCAGTTGCAGGCTCGATTTCATAACGCGTAATCACTGGGCCAGCCTGAGCGGCGACTACGTGCACCTCGACACCAAAATCGGCCAGTTTCTTTTCGATCAATCGCGAAGTGAATTCAATGGTTTCGTCAGAAACAGTTTCAAAAGCTTCTGGGGCCGGGTCGAGTAAGCTCAGCGCCGGCAAGCTTCCGGCGGTGGCCGGTTCGGCAAATAACGAGTGTTGCCTCTCTTTTTGTACCTGAACGGATTTAGCCACTGTGACAATCGCCGGTTCGATCCGAATCGTATGTTCGTGCCCAGTTTTTTCTTGCTTGGCCTCAACCTGCTCGTGGCGAACGGCCTGTGCGACCTGCCCTACCTGACGATCTAGCCTTGCAGTTCGCACATTTTTGATCTTGAACACAAACCACTCAAAACACTGTCCGATTTTTTCGGCCACCGTGAGCCACGAAAATCCAAAAAACAAGCTGGTCCCTAAGGCAATCAAGGCAATCAAAATCACCGTACTGCCCGAAAATCCGACAGCCTGCGACAAAAACCCCGACCAAGTACTGCCAATGACTCCGCCCGCGCCGCTCGTGACGTCTGTGCGCCCAGGCAACTGCATCCCCCAAGAGCTCAGGCGATAAGCTTCGAGCCCCACCGAACCGAGCAAAGCCATCACAAAGCCGATGCCTTGCTCCCAACGAACGCGTGCCAGCGCCTCGGGCTCGCCACGCGTTCGGATTTGGGTCGCCAAGCGTAAATACCCTGCGTGTACCCGATGCAACAGCAACACCACCCACCACCAAGCTGAGTAGCCAAAGAGATACAACAAGATATCAGCGGTGTATGCCCCAACCCAGCCCCCACGATTCTGCAATACCTCGGTATCGCGTCCCATCGAATGGGACCAGGCGGGGTCGGTCAGGCTCCAGGTAGAAAGTACTAAGGTCAGCCAAGCGGCCATCACCGCAAACAAAATCCAACGCGCTTCTCGAATCAGCGAGAGCAATTTAGTCTGAAAGGCTGACGGCCCATTTCGGGTGTTTCGGGTGGCGCGCGGGGCGCTTGTCGTGGCAGCAGAAGGTCTAGGCATAGAGAACATTATAATTTGCTGCTTAAACTCGAGGGAAATCCTGATGACAACGCCAAAACATGCCAAAGTTCTAATACTAGGATCAGGTCCGGCCGGCTATACAGCAGCCGTATATGCAGCACGTGCCAATCTTAATCCCGTCATGATTACCGGTCACGCACAAGGCGGCCAGCTCATGACAACCACCGAAGTTGATAATTGGCCTGCCGACGCCGCCGGGGTCCAAGGCCCCGAACTGATGCAGCGCTTCGCCGAGCACGCCGAGCGATTTAACACCGAGATGGTGTTTGATCATATCTCAAACGTCGACTTTTCATCGCGTCCGTTTCGCTTAACCGGCGATGGCGGCACCGAATACACCTGCGACGCGCTCATTATCGCAACTGGCGCTTCGGCAAAATATCTCGGGCTGCCCTCAGAAGAGGCGTTTATGGGCCGCGGCGTCTCGGGCTGCGCCACCTGTGACGGATTCTTTTACAAAAACCAAGATGTTGTGGTGGTAGGCGGTGGCAACACCGCGGTCGAAGAAGCCCTCTACCTGTCAAATATCTGCCGCAGTGTGACGGTCGTTCACCGTCGCGACAAGTTTCGAGCCGAACCCATCATGATCGATAAGATGATGGATAAGGTCGCCAATGGCAACATGAAAATCGCGGCCTTTCGCGAGCTCGATGAGGTGCTGGGCGATGCCTCGGGCGTCACCGGCGTCCGTTTACGGGCGACAGATACGAAAAAAACTGAGGATTTTGCGGTGACCGGGGTGTTTATCGCAATCGGTCACGAGCCCAATACCGGCATTTTCAAAGACAAACTTGACATGGCCAATGGTTACATCGTGACCAAAAGTGGCTTATCAGGTTTAGCCACGATGACCTCTGTTCCGGGTGTCTTTGCAGCCGGCGACGTGCAGGATCATGTCTACCGCCAAGCCATTACTAGCGCAGGCACCGGTTGCATGGCTGCACTTGACGCACAACGCTGGCTGGAGAATGCGCAGTCCTAAAGCGGGGCTAGCTGACCTGAAGCGCCTGAGCGAGGCGACCGCTCGCGCTCGCGAACAAGCTCAGGCTAGCGCCGACGCAAAAAAAGAATCGCGCCAACCTGAGGCGAGTGCCAACCCGCAAACAAAGCCGCTTCAATCTAGGGCAGGCAAAGGCTCGTCAGAGCCAGAGCAACCAGCACCCCCTATCGCTCTTGACAAGCTCTTTGCGCAAGCGGTTCGCGCGGTTCAACCGCTGAACAAGAGGCAGTCACGGCTCTTGCTCAGGCCTAGCGCCAACCCAGCCGAGGCCGAGCAGTTGACTGAACGTCG
>JAIPCU010000109.1 GCA_021738045.1 Candidatus Methylopumilus sp.
CACGGTGATCCAGACTAAGCGCTGAGTATTTTTGGCGCTAGGCGTTGCGCCCTGATTTGAGGCACTGGGCTCTGCTGCTTGGATAGCGCCGCCCTGAGCACTCGCAACGTCGCCAGCTGCAAATTTAGCCTGTAGTGCCTCTTCAAACCGCTTGAAAAAATCTTCGGCTAAAGACTTCGCTACGCCATCAATCAAGCGCTGTCCAAGTTGGGCGATTTTTCCGCCAACCTTAGAATGAACGGTGTACTTCAACTCGCACCCGCCCTCGTGAGGCATCAACTCGACCTTCGACTCGCCCTGTCCAAACCCAGCAACGCCACCTTGTGCCTCAAACTGCAAGGCATACGACACTGGGGCCTGTATATCTGCCAACTTAACCTTGCCGTTGAACCTTGCAGACACTGGACCAATCTTGACGGCGACGGTTACCGCATATTCGTTCTCTGCTACGCGCTCAAATTTTTCACAGCCTGGAATGCACGCCTTTAAGATCTCTGGATCGTTCAGCGAATCCCAAGCCTGTTGTTGCGACACTGCTAACTGGCGGTTACCTTGCATATCCATAACGTTCTCTCAAAAAATGATTATCTTTTTACAAGCTGAACTAGACTACGTGCCAAATCTTCTAACCTTTCGAGATTATGAATCGCCAACATACCGTCCGCTTTTTTTTGTAAGGCAGTTGCCCCCTGCGCCGTTGGCTGATATTGATCAAAGCGCAGCATAGGGTTCAACCATAACAAACTACGACAGTTGCGCTTTAACCAGTCTAACTCAGCGGCGAGTTGTTCTGACCTGCCGGTATCCAGCCCATCACTGATGAGCAAGACCACGGTACGGCGCCCCACCAACTGACGGCTTTGCGTACGCCGTAACTCAGCAAGCGAGGCACCCATTTGGGTGCCTCCTGCGAAATCGCTAATCAATCGATTGGCCTGTTCTAACATCGCGTCGGTATCAGCCAGTCTGAATGCAGAATTTAAATCAGTCAGGTGATTGCCAAACGCAAAGACTGAGCGCGCAACACGCCGAGTACTTTGATGCAAAAAAGCAAGCATGAGCCGAGCATAGCGCTCCATCGAGCCCGACACGTCAATCAATAACAACACGGGCAGCGGTTCGAAGCGACGCGACAGATAAGGCAAAGCGAGTAGCTCTCCATTGTGACGCGCCGACTCTCTTAGGGTTCGACGCCAGTCCATTCGAACACCATGCAAAGCACTTTGCAGACGCCGGGCCTTCAACTGTGGCCATGGCAAAGTGATTTCACGCGCGAGTTGTTCAACCAAGCGAAACTCACTCGCACTCAAACTTTCAAAATCAGCGTGCCGTAAGCGCACGCGATCACTTGCTGACAGCGCAGCGTCAAACTGGATTTTCTCTTCTTCTCGAGGCGGAGAGTTGACCGCCGCACGCACCGCGGCAAGCGCCTCTTGCGCGCGTGCAAGACGTTTTGGCTTAGGGTTGGCCTGAGTGACCTTGGGCAACATTTGCGCTAATAACTGTTGCGTCAACTCAGGATTGCGAAAATAGGCATCGAACAATTGATCAAACACCATTTGATCTTGTTGACGACACACAAGCGTCGCCTGCAATGCTGCACGCAAATCTGCTTTCGCTTCAATCCCAACCAACAAGGCAGCCTGCAAGCCAACACCAATGCGCGCGCTGTCCATGGGCAGGCCCGCGCGTCTGAGCGTACGCCCAAAGCCGATAATATTTTCGGCCATCTTGCCGCTACGTGCGTCACCGAGTTGCATCACCACTCTCTGTTCGGCAATGGCTGATCAAGCATAAGGCTAGTTTGAAGACTCAGTGACTGGATCAGGCTGCAACAAGGCCTCGAGCAGCGGTTCAAGCGCCGCAATATCCTCACGCTGCTTAAACAAAATGCCCACAGTATTCTGCACCACTTCAGGATCAAGCGTCAGCGTGTTGAGCGCGACGAGCGCCTTTGCCCACTCAACACTCTCAGCTATCCCTGGGCTACGACTAAACGCACTGACAAAGGGTGCGCTACGCAGCCTTTGAACAAACGTCGCCACCTGTCCGGCGAGGGCTTCGCCGGCCTGCGGCACCTGTGCCTGCACAATTGAAAGTTCGCGCTCGCGTTCAGGATAATCGAGCCATTGATACAGACAGCGACGCTTGACTGCATCGTTTAAATCACGCGTACGGTTACTGGTCAAAATTGTGACAGGTGCGCACGCAGCTTTGATCGTTCCAAACTCTGGGATACTGACTTGAAACTCGCCTAGGTACTCAAGCAAAAAAGCTTCGAAGGGTGCATCGGCGCGGTCAACTTCGTCAATCAGTAAGACAGCGCCTGGCTCAGCAGCCTCGAGCGCTTGCAACAACGGACGTCTGATTAAATATTTTTCTTGATAAATCTCGTGCTCGAGTTGATCGGGGTTCGCGCCTTCGGGCTGCGCACGCATGTGCATTAACTGAGCGGCATGATTCCATTCATAAAGCGCTTCGCGCTGCTCCATACCGTCATAGCACTGCAGACGAATTAGCGGACGGCCCAAGACTTTTGACAGCGCCTTGGCTAACTCGGTTTTGCCTACGCCCGGCTCGCCTTCAAGCAGCAACGGCCGTTGTAGACGCAGGCTTAAAAAAACGGCAGTCGCTAAGCGTCGCTCGGCCTGATAGCCAACAGACGCCAGTGCTTCGATCAACGCGTCGATTGAATCAACGCCAAGCGTGCCCGCCATGTATCTTCCTAGAAACTCACTCTGGCGCTTGGGTTGCAAGCACTCAAACGAGTAGTCACAAACCCAAAGCGACACCACCTTCTCAGAACTAGGCTTGTGGCCTCAAGCATAAACAAAAGCCGAGGCCGCAAGTCTTTCATTCAAATCGTCTTGAACGATTCAACGTTTTAGCTCAGCGCATCTTGAACAGCTTTACGCGTTTGCACTTTGATCAACTGCGCACGGTATTCAGCAGAAGCATGAATATCGCTATTGAGTTCAGACGCATCAACCGCAACGCCAGCAACAGACTCTGGCGCGAAGTTCTTTGCCAACGCCGCTTCAAGACCGGCATGCCGAAACACGCCATTGGCCGCGCCGGTGACCGCAACGCGTGGCCCTTGTGCGGTATCAGCCACAAACACACCTACCATCGCAAATCTCGAGGCGCCCTGTTTGAACTTGGCGTAAGACGCGCGTTTGGGGATTGGAAAACTCACTGCAGTAATCAATTCGCCTGGTTGCAGCGCGGTTGCGTACATGCCCAAAAAGAAATCATCCGCTGCAATCTTGCGCGTGGTGGTGTGGATCGTTGCCCCCAAGGCCATTGCAGCGCTGGGATAGCAAGCGGCAGGGTCATTATTCGCGACCGAGCCACCGAGCGTGCCCATCGCGCGAACCTGCCGATCACCAATCCCACCGGCCAACGCGGCCAACGCAGGAATATGCTGTTTGACTAAGGCGTTTTGCTCAACATCACTGTGCTTTGTCATCGCACCAATGACGAGTTGGTCACCCTCTTTGCGTACCCCGCTCAATTCGTTGACCCGACTCAAATCCACCAATTTCTCAGGCTGCATTAGACGTTGCTTCATTGAGGCAAGCATGGTCTGTCCGCCGGCCAGTGCCTGGCCGCCGGCCTGTACTAGCTTAGCTGCCTCAGCTAATGAAGCAGGACGATCGTATGTGAATGCGTACATGTCGAAATCCTCTGTTTATGCTTTCGCTGATTGAATGGCTTGCCACACGCGATGGGGCGTAGCGGGCATATCCAAGTCTTTTACGCCTAACGGTGCCAAGGCGTCTAACACAGCGTTCATCACCGCAGGAGGTGAGCCAATCGCACCGGCTTCACCACACCCCTTTGTACCCAAAGGATTGTGCGTGCAGGGTGTGCAGACATGTCCGATATTGAACTGCGGAAAATCATCAGCACGCGGCATCGCGTAATCCATAAACGAGCCAGTTAACAATTGGCCCGTCTCGCGGTCGTAGACGCAATTTTCAATTAAGGCCTGACCAATTCCCTGTACCAAGCCACCATGCACTTGACCCTCGACAATCATCGGATTAATGATGGTGCCAAAGTCGTCAACCGCTGTAAAACGATCTAAGCGCACTGTGCCTGTCTCTGGATCAATCTCGACCTCAGCAATGTAGGTGCCAGAGGGAAAGGTAAAGTTGGTCGGATCATAGAACGCGGTTTCGTTCAAGCCTGGTTCGAGCGTTTCGAGAGGATAGTTATGGGGCACATACGCCGTCAGCGCCACAGTGCCGAAAGGGATTTTTTTATCGGTACCACGCACGGTAAATTCACCGTTCGCAAAATCGATATCTGTATCCGAGGCTTCCATCAAATGCGCGGCAATCTTTTTGGCCTTCGCTTCGATTTTATCGAGCGCCTTCATGATTGCAGCGCCCCCGACTGATATCGAACGCGAACCGTACGTCCCCATGCCAAAAGGCACGCGACCGGTATCGCCGTGAACAATATCAACTGCATCGACCGAAATTCCTAAGCGCGAAGCGACAACCTGCGCAAACGTGGTTTCGTGCCCTTGTCCGTGACTATGGGATCCGGTAAAGACCGTCACACTACCCGTTGGATGCACACGGACTTCACCGCACTCAAACAAACCTGCACGGGCACCTAACGCACCCGCGATATTGCTGGGGGCCAAGCCACAGGCTTCGATATAGCTCGAGTACCCAATGCCACGCAGCTTACCCTGTGCCTGACTTGCGGCTTGACGTGCTTTGAAGCCAGCGACATCAGCCAGTTTTTGCGAAGCATCCATGCAGGCGACATAGTCACCAATGTCGTATTGCAACGCGACTGGGGTTTGATACGGAAACTGAGTAATGAAGTTACGACGACGGATTTCATCTTGCGACAGACCAAGTTCAAACGCGGCTCGGCTCACGATACGCTCGAGCAGGTACGTTGCCTCGGGGCGACCAGCACCACGATACGCATCAACCGGCGCAGTATTGGTAAACCAGGCATCAACCTCGGCGTAGACAAGCGGCGTGGTGTACTGCCCAGCAAGCAGGGTTGCATACAAAATGGTTGGCACACACGTTGAAAACGTTGAAAGATAAGCGCCCAGATTGGCGTCTGTATGCACGCGCAAGGCCAAGAACTTACCGTCTTTATCTATCGCCAATTCGGCATGGCTTGAGTGATCGCGGCCATGCGCGTCAGACAAAAAGGCTTCACCACGCTCACAGACCCACTTGATATTACGATTCAGTTTTTTAGATGCCCAGGTCAGACATACGTCTTCGGCATACAGATAAATTTTCGAGCCAAAGCCACCACCCACGTCAGGTGCAATGACGCGGACTTTATGTTCAGGCAAACCCATCACAAACGCTGTCATCAACAGACGCTCAACGTGAGGATTTTGATTTGAGACATACAAGGTGTAATCATCGTTAGCACGACTATACGAACCAATGGCTGCGCGAGGCTCCATGGCATTGGGCACCAAGCGATTGTTAATCAAATCAAGTTTGGTGATATGCGCCGCCTTGGTGAAGGCCTCGTCTACTAAGCCTTTATCACCAATCGCCCACTTGTAGCAGTGATTATCAGGGGCAATGTCATGTAACGCTGGGCCACCCTTTGCATCACGCACATCCACTGCTGCGGGTAACGGGTCGTAATCAACCTCGACAAGCTCTGCTGCATTTTTTGCCTGCTCAAGCGTTTCAGCAACAACCATGACAACGTGATCGCCAACATAGCGGACTTTGTCGAGCGCCAACACAGGGTGCGGTGGCTCTTTCATGGGCTGGCCATCGGTGCTGGTGATCAACCATCCGCAAGGCAAGCCATTGAGTTTGTCATTTGCGACATCTTTACCTTCAAGCACGCCAATGACGCCCGGTGCAGCTTTCGCTGCGCTTGTGTTAACGCTCTTGATGTTGGCATGCGCATGAGGTGAGCGAACAAACACCGCGTGCGCCATGCGCGTAAGCGTAATGTCGTCGGTGTATTGTCCGGCACCTGTTAAAAATCGATAGTCTTCTTTGCGTAAAACAGACTCCCCGATATGAGGAAGTTTGGCGAATTCATTTGCACCCATGGCAGTCTCCTTAGGCTTTCATGGCGGCAGCACCTTGCTGCACTGCCTTGACGATGTTTTGATACCCAGTACAACGGCAGATATTGCCATCGAGTTTCTCGCGGATTTGCTGCTCGGTCGGATTAGGATGATGCCGACAGATATCGACAGCATTCATCACCATCCCTGGTGTGCAGTAGCCGCACTGCAGCCCATGACAGTCTTTAAACGCAGCCTGCATGGGATGCATTGTGCCGTCTGGCTGGGCCAACCCTTCAATGGTCGCAATTTGTGCACCCTCTACCTGAGCAAGCAACACATTGCATGACTTAATCGCCTGACCATTCATGATGACGGTGCACGCACCGCACTGGGCGGTGTCGCAACCCACATGGGTCCCTGTCAGATTAAGATGTTCGCGAAGCGCTTGCACCAACAAGGTGTTCTCTGGCGCATTCAGCGTGACGGCGGCGCCGTTTACTGTCAATTGAACCTGCATCATCGAGCGGTCTCCAAGAGCAAAATTATTGTCGAACAACGAAAAACAAGGCAGGCAATACTTGGTCAGGTGCCTCACGACCCCTGATTTTGACGGGATTGCCTCGATTCTAGTTTTTCTTGTTAAGCCAATCTAACACGAGTGGATTGAAATAGAATGGTATTTTTCAGTGATTACGTGAGACTTACGGACAAACCATGACAACAACATCTAAAGAACTCTCAGCTTCGCTTCGCGCCCGCTACGGTCACAGCCCAGACGTTCTTGATGCACTGAATCCCACAATCGAGACCATGCTGCAGCACCGCTCAGTGCGCGCCTATACCGCGCAGCCGGTGCCGGCCAACACGGCCGAGCTTCTTGTTGCAGCTGCACAATCGGCCTCGACGTCGTCGAACATGCAAACCTGGAGCGTGATTGCGGTCACCGATCCCGGTCGGAAAGATCGGTTAGCCAAAATTGCCAATAACCAAGAGTTTGTGCGCGCCTGCCCGCTCTTTTTAGTTTGGGTCACTGACCTGGCGCGACTCAAAGCCCTGGGTATTGATCGCCAAAAGCCTCACGAAAGCCTAAATTACCTTGAGATGCTCTTAGTGGGTGCAATCGACTCAGCGTTGGCCGCACAAAACGCTGCGGTAGCCGCCGAGTCAATGAATTTAGGCATGGTGTATATCGGCGCAATTCGCAATGACCCCGCCGCCGTGGCCAAAGAGCTCAATTTGCCGCCCATGAGCTTTGCGACCTTCGGAATGTGTATCGGTTATGCCGAACCTTCGCTCACAACCGCCGTCAAGCCGCGCTTGCCGCAGTCTGCAATTTTGCATAAAGACACCTATGACTCTCAGGCCTATAAAGCCGGCGTCGAATCCTATAACCAGACGATGGATACTTTTTACGCAGAGCAAAAGATGACCCCGCTCGGGCCCTGGGATCTGCATACCTTGAATCGAGTGCGCGGCCCGGAGGCAATGGGTGGACGTCACACTCTGATGGAAACCCTGCGTTCAATGGGTTTTGAAATTCGTTAACTCACCTGATCGTCTTGGCGCTTTTGCATGTTCCACATTTGTGCATAAGTGCCTTGTTTAGCGATCAACTCGGCGTGGCTACCTCGCTCGACAATTTGTCCTTGATCCATCACTAAGATTTGATCGGCATGCACAATTGTCGATAGTCTATGGGCGATGATCAGCGTGGTGTGATTGCGCGCCAGACCTGTGAGCTCTTCTTGCAAGGCGCGCTCGGTTTTTGAATCTAATGCAGAGGTCGCTTCATCAAAAATTAGCATCGCCGGTTTTTTGAGCAAGGTCCGCGCAATCGCCACGCGTTGTTTTTCACCACCCGACAATTTCAGACCGCGTTCACCGACTTGCGTGTTGTAACCCTCGGGCAGGTGCGCAATGAATTGATCCATCTGCGCCGCGCGCGCCGCGCTTTGTATATCGGCCTCAGAGGCACCAGGGCGCCCATACGCTATGTTGTAAGCGATGGTGTCATTAAACAAAACCGTATCTTGCGGAACAATGCCGATGGCTTGACGCAAACTGGCTTGCTGCACACGTTTAATATCTTGCCCATCGATCAGGATCGCACCCGACTGCACATCGTAAAAGCGGAACAACAAGCGCGCTAACGTGCTTTTACCGGCCCCGCTGCGCCCTACCACCGCGGTAATCGTCCCGGCCGGAATCGTAAAGCTCAAGTCATGCAAAATGGTTCGATTTGACTCGTAGTGAAAACGTACCCGCTCAAAACGCACTTCAGGTCCCTGAGTTTGATCTGCAATGACAAGCGCAGGAGCACCCGGATCATCCGCAATTTCGCGATCGGCCATCAGTAGGGTGAACATTCGATCGAGGTCAGTGAGCGACTGTTTGATCTCGCGATAAATAACGCCTAAAAAATTCAAGGGGATATACAGCTGAATCATCAAGGTATTGACCAAGACAAGATCACCAAGCGTCATCGAGCCGTTGGCCACGCCAACGGTTGAGCGCCATAAAATCAGTACTAGACCCACGCCAATGATGAACTGCTGACCTACGTTCAACAGCGACAAGGATTTTTGCGACTTGATCGCCGCAGCCTGATAACGGACAAGATTCTCGTCATAGCGTCTGGCCTCGAACGACTCGTTGCCAAAATATTTAACGGTTTCAAAGTTCAATAAAGAATCGATCGCCTTTTGATTTGCGCGCGAATCCATGTCGTTCATGGTGCGACGCAGGTGTGTTCGCCATTCAGTGACAACGATGGTAAACGCGATATAAATGATCAAAGCGCCTAGCGTGATCGCAGCAAACCAAATGTTGTATTGATAGGCAAAATAACCGAGTACCAACAGAAACTCGATGAGCGTTGGCACGATGCTGTACAGCGAATACGAAACAAGTGATTGAATCGCACGTGTGCCACGCTCGATGTCACGACTGACACCCCCCGTTTGACGCGACAAATGAAACCGAAGAGATAGCGCATGTAAATGCTGAAATACCTCGAGTGCAATTTGTCTGACCGCGTGCTGAGTCACTCGCGAAAACAGCAGTTCACGAAGTTCGGTAAATAAAGACGCCGAAAATCTCAACAAACCGTAACCAATAATCAGGCCCAGTGGCACCACCAATAACGCGGATGACACGCTTTTATGAGCGTCTAGGTCGTCAATGAGCGTCTTGAGCAAAATGGGAATACCCAAATTGGCGAACTTTGCTGCTAACAAACAGGAGATTGCTAGCAGGACTCGGTAGCGATAGGCCAGCAGATAAGGCAGTAAATCTCGGATCACATACCAGTCGCCTAACTGGCGTCTGGCAACTGGCTGATCGGGATCGTGTTGAAATTCAGTTGAACGTCGGGTGGAGTGTCTCATCAGATGATTTTATACGCCCTGTTGACCGCTACTTGTCGTTCGAGACGAACTTTCTGCTTAAGCGCCGAGCGCTGGGCTCACAACCCGCCCCCAAAGAGCGCTCCAAGCAGTCAAGCGAGTGCCTCGTGGGTAACCTCGCTAAGATGACTGCGCTCGAGTGAAAAAGCTAACTGGCTTGTGATGGATGCTGCCGTGCCCCTGATGGCCCGGGACGGTAAGGGTTAAGATGACGGTAAGGATTAAGATTCTAATTACCCTGTTACTTGGCGTCGCACCCCATGAT
>JAIPCU010000008.1 GCA_021738045.1 Candidatus Methylopumilus sp.
CAGGGGCACTGATATCCCCATGCGATCAAGGTGCTCACGGATGGCCGCGACTTCTTTTGCGGCCTCGGGCGTATTGACGGTAATACGCACAATCTCAGAGCCGGCCAGGGCAAGTTCTTTGACTTGGATGGCTGTGGCGACAGCGTCTGCTGTGTCAGTGTTTGTCATCGACTGCACTAGCACCGGCGCTTGCCCACCGATCGATACCACTTTGCCGCCCCACTCAATCGGCACAAGCCGAGTGCGGTGACGGGCAAGCGGCCCCACCAACACGCCAGTCGACTGAGGCACAGAGTTGCTCTCGGTCAAGGCTGTACGCACTGACTCGTTCATTTTGTCCAGGCCCCAAGCCAGGCAGGCAACCACGCCGAAGGAATCAAGCCTTGCCACACAGCAACGCCGGCTGCCACCAACGCCAAGATGACGATCAACACGAACCACAACACCGAGCCACCTTGCGTATGTTCAATTTCGTGCGCGCCCAACGTGCGAGTCGACGTGTGATTCGCGATGCCGCCCTGAACACTACCGATATAGGGTTCGAGCATCGCCTCAAGGGGCCTCGAATCAATCTCTAACAATTTAGCGTAATTTTTTACTAAACTTTTTAACGGCAGCCCTCGCGGCAGGCTTTCAAACCGTTCGGATTCGAGCGCATCAATCAGCTTGGCCGGATACTTGAGCCGAACTTCAACATCGTGCAGCGACAAACCTTTTGACACACGCAAGCTACGTAACGAGCCCGTCGAAATGATCAATTCATTTTGAACGGGCGGGGATTCTTCACGCAACGGATTTTTCAATTCGACATTGGTCATGCTCGAACCTCTTTTATCGGAATCGATCGTTTCAAGGCCATTTGTTCGCTTAAACGAGTACGGTCTTGGACTTCGCCTGCCAGCTGCCCGCAGGCTGCATCAATATCGTCGCCACGGGTTTTACGCACCGTGGTGACAATACCGGCATCGCTGAGTATCTGGGAGAACGTCTTGATACGCGCAGCTGCTGAACGCTTAAGCCCTGAGGCAGGAAAGGGATTAAAAGGGATGAGGTTCAGTTTGCAGTGCACGCGGCGAACAAGGTCAACAAGCTCGTGTGCCTGCTGATCAGAATCATTCACGCCATCAAGCATCACATACTCGAAAGTAATGAAATCGCGTGGCGCAAACTCAAGATAACGCTCGCAGGCAGCGAGCAACTCAGCAAGCGGGTATTTTTTATTCAAGGGCACCAACTGATCGCGCAACGCATCGTTAGGAGCATGCAAAGACACGGCCAGTGCCACCGGGCAATCTTGCGACAGACGATCCATCATCGGGACGACACCCGAGGTAGAGATCGTGACGCGACGACGTGACAGGCCATAGGCGTTGTCATCGAGCATCAACCGAACCGCAGTGACCACTGGGTCGTAATTGAGCAGGGGCTCGCCCATGCCCATCATGACAACATTGCTAATCACTCGCGTATCAGCGATTTTCTCGCCAGCCTGCAGCCGGGACGAATCAAGGTCTTTTAAAAGTTCGTGGCGCGCCCACCAAAGTTGCCCGATGATCTCGGCAGCCGTGAGATTGCGATTAAAACCTTGATGGCCTGTTGAGCAGAAGCGACAACCAACGTTGCACCCAGCTTGGCTAGAAATACAAAGCGTGCCGCGATCATCTTCGGGGATAAATACCGATTCGATCGCGTTGCCCTGACCCACATCAAACAACCACTTGCGGGTGCCGTCACTTGAGCGCTGCTGTGTGAGCACTGCCGGCGCCTGCACCACGCACTGTTCGGTGAGCTGGGCGCGAAAATCGCGCGCCAGGTCGGTCATATCATCAAAGCAGCTTGTATTGCGCTGATGCACCCACTTTTGCAATTGCCGGGCGCGAAACGGCTTGCCCCCCCACTGCCCCACTAATTGGGTCAGTGCCGGGGCATCAAGCCCAAGCAGATTGATCGGTTCAGGATGCATGCAGAGCGAGCCACTTTTTCAGTCAACCGAATTAACGGCTGTGGATGTTGATTTCAGGAAAGAAAAAAGCGATCTCGACAGCCGCGGTTTCGGGCGCGTCAGAGCCGTGCACAGCGTTGGCATCGATGCTGTCAGCAAAGTCTGCGCGAATCGTGCCTTTTTCTGCTTTTTTAGGATCAGTCGCGCCCATCAGGTCGCGATTGGTTTGAATGGCGTTTTCGCCTTCAAGGGCTTGCACAAAAACAGGACCCGAGATCATGAAATCGACAAGGTCTTTGAAGAAGGGACGAGCACTGTGCACAGCGTAAAAACGCTCGGCATCAGCACGTGACAACTGTGTAAGACGTGCGGCAATGACTTTCAAGCCTTTGGCTTCAAAGCGCGAAACAATTTGACCGATCACGTTCTTTGCAACGGCATCGGGCTTAATAATCGATAGGGTACGTTCGACAGACATGTAAAACTCCAAGATTTCTCAATAAAAACAGGGACTTTGCTTACGCCCACCGTAACCCGATATTTTACCACGGCACTAAACTCGACAACATCCTAAAATAGCAGGCTTGTACTGAACTTTTGCCGGCCTGACTTTAGGCTTGGCGCACTGCCTAACACTTGCGGAACACTATGAACCAGCCCAACCCACTGCCCGATGTGGATCTCTCAAAAAGCTTCGAACCGGCCGAGATCGAAGCCCGTTGGTATCCCGAGTGGGAGCGCCGAGGCTATTTTGCCGCAGGTCAGCATGTTCAAGTCGCTACCCCTGGCGCTGCAGCAGCCGCGCCAGCACCCGCCTACGCCATTCAATTTCCACCGCCAAATGTCACGGGTACGCTGCACATGGGGCATGCGTTTAATCAAACGATCATGGACGGCCTGATCCGCTACCACCGCATGCTGGGGTGTGACACGGTGTTTGTGCCTGGCACTGATCACGCAGGCATCGCGACTCAAATTGTGGTTGAACGGCAGCTCGATGCGCAAAAGGTCTCGCGCCACGACCTCGGTCGTGAAAACTTCATTAAAAAAGTCTGGGAATGGAAAGAAGTCTCAGGTAGCACCATTACCAGCCAGGTACGACGCCTCGGCGCCTCGGCCGACTGGCCGCGTGAATACTTCACGATGGATGCGCAAATGTCTGAAGGTGTCGTTGAAACCTTCGTGCGTCTACACAAGCAAGGCTTAATCTATCGCGGCAAGCGTTTGGTGAACTGGGATCCCAAACTCATGACAGCGGTGTCAGACCTTGAGGTGCAAGCGGTCGAAACCGAGGGGCATTTGTGGCATATCCAGTACCCGTTTGTCGATGGCCCACAAACGATTACGCAAGCTGACGGTACGGTACAAACACTATCGGGTATGACGATCGCCACCACGCGCCCCGAGACCATGCTGGCCGATGGCGCGTTATGTGTGCATCCCGATGACGAACGCTACAAGCACCTAATCGGCAAAATGGTCGATCTGCCGTTATGCAACCGCCAGATTCCAATTATTGCCGATAGCTTTGTGGACCAAGCTTTTGGTACCGGCTGCGTCAAAATCACAGGCGCCCACGACTTTAACGATTATGCCTGCGCGATGCGCCATGGTTTGCCCTTGATCGTGATCTTCACACTTGATGCGAAAGTCAGCGATCAGGCGCCAGCGCAATTTCAAGGCATGGATCGTTTTGATGCCCGCAAGGCCGTCGTCGCTGAACTTGAAAAACAAGGTTTTTTGGTTAAGGTTGACGCACACAAAATGATGCAACCACGCGGTGACCGTAGCGGCGCCGTGCTTGAACCCATGCTGACCGATCAGTGGTTTGTGGCAATGAGTAAGCCTGCACCGGTCGACACACTCCACCCAGGCAAAAGCATCACCGAGGTCGCCCTTGAGGTCGTCGCGAAAGGCGACGTGCAGTTCTATCCCTCAAACTGGACAACCACCTACAACCAGTGGCTTGAAAACATCCAAGACTGGTGCATTTCGCGTCAATTATGGTGGGGCCATCAGATCCCAGCTTGGTACGCGGCCGATGGTCAAGTGTTTGTTGCGCACACCGAGGCTGAGGCTCTTAGTCAGGCAGCGGCAGCGGGCGTCACTGGCCCGCTCACGCGCGACCCAGACGTGCTTGACACCTGGTTCTCGTCGGCACTGGTGCCCTTCACCACCATGGGTTGGCCCGAGCAAACGGCCGACTACGCGCGTTATTTGCCGTCAAGCGTGTTGGTCACCGGTTTTGACATTATCTTTTTTTGGGTGGCACGCATGGTCATGATGACCACCCACCTGACGGGCCAAGTGCCGTTCAAACACGTCTACGTGCATGGCTTAATTCGCGACGCCGAAGGCCAAAAAATGAGCAAATCCAAGGGCAACACGCTTGACCCTGTGGATTTGATTGATGGCGTCGATCTTGAAACCTTGGTGGGCAAACGCACCTATGGTTTGATGAACCCCAAGCAAGCGGGCGCCATTGAAAAAACCACGCGCAAACAGTTTCCGGATGGCATCCCAGCCTTTGGCACCGATGCACTGCGCTTTACCATGGCTGCCTATGCAAGCCTTGGGCGCAACATCAATTTTGATCTGAAACGTTGTGAAGGCTATCGCAACTTTTGCAACAAGCTCTGGAACGCCACGCGTTTTGTCTTGATGAACACCGAGGGCCAAGAGCTGGCTGCAGCAACCGATACCTCGGCACAAAGTTTTGTCGATCGCTGGATCATCAGCGAGTTGCAACTGCTTGAGCAAGAGGTGGGCAAAGGGTTTGCAGATTATCGCTTTGATAATATTTCGAACGCTCTGTATCACTTTGTGTGGGACGAATACTGCGACTGGTATCTTGAGCTTGCGAAGGTTCAAATTCAAACCGGCACGCCAGAGCAGCAACGCGCCACGCGCCGCACCTTGATTCGGGTGCTTGAGGCGGTATTGCGTCTGCTGCACCCCATCATGCCTTTCATCACCGAAGAGCTCTGGCAAAAGGTGTCACTGGTGGCGGGCAAACGCGTCGCCGCCGACGTCACCAGCATTTCGATTCAACCGTTTCCACAACCAAACCTTGAAGCGGTCGACCCTACGGCTACTGCACGGGTCGCCTTATTGAAAGGTCAGATTGAAGCAGTCAGAGCCTTGCGCGGCGAAATGAATCTGTCGCCCGCTGCGCGAGTGCCACTCATTGCAAAAGGGCCCCAAGCGATGTTGACCGAGCATGCGGGCTATGTGGCGGCGCTCGCCAAATTGTCGGGCGTTGAAGTGGTCACTGAACTGCCAGACGACGGCTCGCCCGTTCAAGTGGTGGGCGATACTCACCTGATGCTGAAGGTCGAAATCGATGTCGCCGCCGAACGCGTGCGCCTAGACAAAGAGATCGCCCGCCTGTCTGGTGAAATTGCCAAAGCGCAGGCAAAGCTGACCAACGAATCGTTTGTTGCGCGCGCACCTGCTGCCGTGGTTGAGCAAGAGAAGCTACGGGTTGAACAGTTTGGCGATACGCTCAAGCAAGTGCAGGCGCAACGCTCTAAATTGGGATGAGTCGGGCGGGGTGCAACGCGCGACGCTGAGCTTTAGCCGCGTGCGTTCAACTTGCTCGCAGCGCAACGAGTACAAGCGACTACGATCTGGTCAAAGTCAGTAAGTACCGCTCGTCAGCGACGGTTAACAAACCGCGTGCGCGCGCCTGGTCGATTAGGTCTGGCCGGTTAGTCAACGTAATGGCTAAGGATTGCTCGCGCCGCCAGCGTGCAATGTGTGCGTGGTTGCCCGACAGCAACACTGCTGGCACGGTTTGGCCGTTTAGGTTTTCGGGGCGGGTGTAGTGCGGGCTATCGAGCAAACCTGATAACGACTCTTGAAAAGAGTCTTGCGCTGACGATTGCCCATGATTTAGGGCACCAGGCAACAAGCGGACTGCGGCGTCGATCATCGCTAACGCCGCGATCTCGCCGCCCGACAACACAAAATCACCAAGCGACCACTGCTCGTCGACATGCTGATCAATAAACCGTTGATCAACGCCTTCGTAGCGACCACAGATAAAAATCGCACCTGCTGACTGCGCCAGACGCTGGGCCTGCGCTTGATCAAACGGCTTGCCAATTGGCGAAAGCAACACAACGGGGGCTTGTTCTTGAGTGGCGCGATCTTGTGTGGATTGTTCTTGTGCGACTCGATCTGGAGTGGCTCGATATTGTGTGGCTTGTTCTTGAGTGGCTTGCGCGAGCGTAGCTCGCTGGGTGCGAATCGCTGAGAGCGCACGCGTTAAAGGCTCGGCCATCATGACCATGCCGGGCCCACCACCATAAGGACGGTCGTCTACCGTGCGATGTACATCTTCGGTGTACTCACGCGGGCTATGGGTATGCAAAGACCAAAGTTGATTGCCGTGCGCGCGGCCCGTCACGCCAAGGTCGCGAACCACGCTAAACATTTCAGGAAACAAAGTGACGAGATCGATTCGCATCGCAGCGATTCTAAAAGTCTACAGGCCAATCAGTATCGATTCGACGCGCGGCGATATCAACATGCTGCACGTGAGCGGCCACAAAAGGCACGAGTATTTCTTGCGGTTTGCCTTTTGCATCAAGCAACGCGAGCGGCTCTGCCGCGTCTTGTGCTTGCTGGCGGTGTACTTTGAGAAGCGCGTGGGCGCCGTTATCAACGACCTCATGCACGACACCCAAAAGACCATCTTCGCCAAACACCTGACAGCCCACCAGATCAACCCAGTAGTACTCGTCTGTTTGCGCTTTAGGAAAGTGTTGTCGTGATACCAAGACGGTATAGCCACGCAGGTTTTCGGCCAAATCTCGCTCGCCAACGCCTTCAAGGTCAGCAACGACCGTTGAGCCTTGAGGCCGTGCCTGCTTGACCTTGTGAGGAACGGGTGCGCCAGGCTTGGCCAGGGGCGCAACAGGTGCAACTAACCACCACACGGGTGCGGCGCGAAGTACAGTCCCTTGAGCAGAATGCGGTTGAATCTTGACCCAACCGCGAACACCATAGGCTGAAATGATCCGACCTAGTTCGATCAGATCATCTGGCGCTGTTGCGGCGCCATCAACAGCCATCTATTAAGCCGCTGTCGCGACTTTGGCAGAGAAGTCTTTAACCAAGCGGGCAACCGCTGGAGACAACTGAGCACCAACACCAGTCCAGTGACTGACGCGGTCAAGCGCGATACGCAGACGCTCTTCGTTTGCATTGGCAACGGGGTTATAAAAACCAACGCGCTCAATAAAACGACCATCACGGCGATCACGAGAATCGGTCGCTACGAGGTTGTAAAAAGGACGCTTCTTGGAGCCGCCACGGGCCAGGCGAATCACGACCATAGGTAATACCTTGAAAATGTTCAGGAAAGTCTAGCAGTATAGCACCCTTTTACCAAAAAACTAGAGAGTTTCTACTGCCGACTTTTACCAACCGACTAGCGGTTGTTACCACGGGCTTTTAACCAAAGACTAATTAGTTGTCACTGCTGGTTTCACACGCCGTTTCAGGTAGTGGGTGACCTGCTCAACCTCATCGACTTGCGCCAAAAGTTCGTTACCGGTTTGCCGGCAAAAAGCCTGAAAATCGCGCACCGCGCCTCGATCAGTCGTAATCACACGCAAGACCTCGCCCGGTGAGATTGTGGCAAGTGCTTTTTTTGCCCGCAAAATCGGCAGCGGGCAAGCCAGCCCCACCGCGTCAACGGTGTGCTGATACTCAGGGGTACTGCCTACAGAAGAGTCAGTCATGATGAACCTTAGGCACGCGACTCAGCCCACGCCTTTACGCTTGCCAAAGCACCCGAAAGTGCCGCTAAATCGGTGCCACCGCCCATTGCCATGTCAGGGCGCCCGCCGCCTTTGCCACCAACCTGAGTCGCTACAAAACCAACCAGATCGCCGGCTTTGATCTTGCCTGACAAATCGGCGGTCACGCCGCCCACTAAACTAATTTTGCCATCGGCTGAGCGCGCGGCCAACAACACCACGGCAGATTTGAGACGATCTTTGAGTTGATCAACCATCGAGCGTAAGTCTTTGGGATCGACGCCCTGCACTTCGGTGACCAACAGTTTGAACCCTGCGGCAAGTGTGAGCGCCTGATCCGTTAACGCATTACCGGCGCTTGAAGCCAGTTTGGCGCGCGCTTGCTCGAGTTCTTTTTCAACTGCCTTGAGTTGCTCTTGAAGTAGTGCAATACGCTCGGGCAGTTCGGCTGGTTGTGTCTTGAGTGCCGCGGCAGCGCGCTGTGCGGTCGCATTCAGATTTTGTACCCAGGCTAACGCATTGCCGCCTGTGACGGCTTCGATGCGTCGCACACCGGCAGCCACACCACCTTCAGAGACCACTTTAAACAAACCGATATCGCCGGTACGGGCAACGTGGGTGCCGCCGCACAATTCGCGTGAAAAACCAATATCAAGCACGCGCACAGTGTCACCGTATTTTTCGCCAAACAAGGCCATGGCGCCGCCCTTAACGGCATCGTCATACGACATCACCTGAGCCTGCGCGGCATTGTTTGCCAGCACCTCAGCGTTGACCAAGGCCTCGACTTTGGCGATGTCAGCGTCAGAGATCGGTGCATCGTGTGCAAAGTCAAAACGGGTTTTATCAGCATCCACCAACGAACCGCGCTGCTGCACATGGCCTCCCAACACTTCGCGCAAGGCTTTGTGCATGAGGTGTGTGGCCGAATGGTTGCGAACGGTGCGGGCGCGATACTCAGTATCAACCTGAGCGCTCACGACTTGCCCAAGTTTGAGTGCACCGACCGTGAGCTTGCCATGATGGCCAAACACGTTAGGTTGAATTTTTTGTGTATCGAGCACGGCAAACGAGGCGGCACCTTGAGCGCCGAGCAATTGACCCGTATCACCAACCTGCCCACCCGACTCGGCGTAAAACGGCGTCGTATCAAGCACCACGATCGCGTCTTGACCCGCCGAAATTTGCTCAACGGGTGCACCGCCTACATAAATCGCCAACACCTTTGCCTCAGTTTGCAGATGCTCATACCCTGCAAACTGGGTTAAGGCTCCTTGGTAGACCAAGCCCTCGGCCATTTTGAACTTGCCGGCGGCGCGCGCTTGATCGCGCTGGCGATCCATCGCCTTATCAAAACCAGCTTCATCGACCTCGACATTGCGCTCGCGACAAATATCGGCTGTCAGGTCAAAAGGAAACCCGTAGGTGTCATACAGCGTAAACACAGTGTTGCCATCAAGCGTTGGCAGCGTTTGGCCACCCGGTTTGGCCGCAGGCAAGGCCGCTAGCGCAACATCAAGAATTTTCATGCCATGTTCGAGGGTTTCGCCAAAACGTTCTTCTTCTTGGCGCAGCACTTGTTCAACGCGGGTCGCCGTTTTTGCCAGCTCGGGGTAAGCCTCGCCCATCTCTTTGACAAGATCTTTGACCAACAAATAAAAGAACGGCTTGGTTTGGCCCAGCTTGTAGCCATGGCGCAAGGCCCGGCGCACGATACGCCGCAATACATACCCTCGACCTTCGTTACTTGGGATCACGCCATCGACAATCAAAAAGCTGCAAGCACGAATGTGGTCAGCAATCACCCTGAGCGAGTTGTGCGCTAAGTCTTTGCAACCCGTTTCACGTGACGCGGCAGCAATCAGCGCCACAAACAAATCAATCTCGTAATTTGAGTGCACGTGCTGCAACACTGCAGCCAAGCGCTCAAGCCCCATCCCGGTATCGACACAAGGCTTAGGAAGCGGCGTCAACGTACCCGCTGCGTCACGCTCGAACTGCATAAAGACGAGGTTCCAGATCTCAATATATCGATCGCCATCTTGTTCAGGCGAGCCAGGCGGGCCACCCCAAATTTCAGGGCCGTGATCGTAAAAAATTTCGGTGCAAGGGCCGCAAGGGCCGGTATCAGCCATTTGCCAAAAATTATCTGAGGCGTAACGCGCACCTTTGTTGTCGCCAATACGGATGATGCGCTCGGCTGGGACCCCGATCTCGTTTTGCCAGATTCCGTAAGCCTCGTCGTCCTCTTGATAGACGGTAACCCAAAGTTTTTCTTTAGGTAAGGCGTACACCTCTGTCAGCATCGCCCAAGCAAACTTGATGGCATCGTGCTTGAAATAATCACCAAAACTGAAGTTGCCCAACATCTCAAAAAACGTGTGATGACGTGCTGTATAGCCAACGTTTTCAAGGTCGTTGTGCTTACCACCCGCACGCACACTACGTTGCGAAGACGTGGCACGCGTGTAGGGACGCGAATCTTTACCGGTGAAAACGTCTTTAAACTGCACCATGCCCGAATTGGTAAACAACAGGGTCGGGTCGTTACCAGGCACCAGTGACGAAGAGGCGACGACGGTGTGCCCCTGAGACTGAAAATATTGCAAAAATTTTTGACGGATTTCGGACGTTTTCATCGCGCAGCACTGAAATAAAGTAAACAGACCATCACACCGCCAAAACGATGTAACCCTTTGGATTTAAGCCCCTAGTATAAAGGCTATGCCCGAACCTGCCCTCCGGGCTACCGCAGACACATAAAGCTGCGATATTCGCCCGATTGATGGTCTTGAAAGCCCCAGGCAGCAAGCAGCATCGGCGAAAACCCCGCAGGGCAATTACATTCGCCAGTTTTGGGATTTACCAGACTCACGCCACCCAAATTCCAGGGCAAAAACTCTGCCAGATGTCGATTACCGTGGCAAGAACGCCAACTATGTGTCAAAAATACACCACCGAAACTAGCGCCCGAAAGCTGCCAGCGTCCCTGATGGCATGACAAGAGATTGCCATCCACACCTCGAGCAATCAACCCCGGCGCTTCACACGCGTGGCCCTCGACCGCCAGCGCACCGACCTGCAGATACTCGCCGGCCGAGATCCTAGAACCAGCACGCATTGAAGCACCCGCCACGACATCTGCTGGCGTGCTGATCTCTTGAGCCACCTCAAGCTTTCCCTTGAGCACGGTATCGCGCAGGTCTTGCTGCCGAACAAAATGGGCATACTGCGTCGAGTCGTAGAAGCTCAGGGCTGCAATCGTACCGATTGGTAAGGGTGCCAGTTCAGCGCTTGGGGGGTTTGGCCGATCAACAACTGAACCCTTGATACGCTGGGGCAAAAATGGATGAACCGAGGCCCCCTGCCCTTCGAGAGCTGTCAACAGTTTTCCGAGCCGGTTGGTGTCATTGGCCTGGCGCAGTTGCCCTGCACCGGGTTGCGCCCAGACCAAGGCTTCAATTTTGCAGCCTCTTGTCAGGCATGCCCCTTGAGGCGTAAACACGCGCACCCGCGCCTCGTACCCTAAGGCAGGTCTGCTCGGAAAGCCTGCTGACAAGTGCCCCGCCGCAATCAACTCTGCAATCGTGGGATGCCAGATATCGCGATAGCCTGACCCCCCGGGCTCGTCCTGCACAATCCCCACCAGCAGATCCGCCTGACGCACAAGCATCTGATCAACCGCTTTTTTAAGTGTCAGCAGCCACGTTCCGGTGGACTGCGCTGCCGCATCCTCTGCCTGTTGCATCCAAAATGACCCGCCCCATAGTGCGAGCAACGAAGCGAGCGCCATGGCGATAATCAGTTCGAGTAAGGCAAAACCGCCTTCACGCTTGGCGTCGCTCATGGCTAGCGTATCGTAAAGACAAACGTGTTGCGATCGCCGCTGACACACTGTGCATCAGCCAGCACTGGGTTGTAGGGCATATTTGGTTCGGTCAAGGTGTTCTTCACCATCATCGGACCGCTGGCCCCAGCAATCGTCACCACCTCGGCCAAGCGTTGCAAAATCGAGGCGAGTGCAGGGCAAGCGGCCTGATTGACGTCATTTAATGTCAGAGAAAAAGCCGATCCACTCGATCCTCCGGCCACAGCTTGCGGCTCGACAGAGATCACCCCGCGTCCAGAATGCCCCGTACCACCCAAACCATGCGCAACACTTGCGCGAGGCCCGAAGCCCGTCACCGACACCACGCTCGAAGAGCGCAACGCGTTGGCTAAAGCACCGCTATCTAGCCCAAGATACGGGCTTGCGCCAAAACCGTTGGTATTCGCTTTCATGCGTGCAACAAAGCGCTGCATCTCTTCGGCGACGCGCGGCACTTTGTTTTCAATCACGTAACCTTGAATCGCCGGAATCCCGATAATTGCGATCAACATCATTAACGTGGTCACAATTGAAATCTCAATCAACGAAAATCCTCGTTGTGCAGAAAATCGTCGCGCGCGTTGCTCGGGCAAAGACAAAGGTGTTGGCAGCAAACTAACGATCAAATCGTCGGCGCGCCTCAAAAGAGGTGTATTCATCGCAGAAACTCCGAAATTAAACAGATTAAATAGATCAAACAAGAATCATCAATGGCCGCGATGCAAACTCAAAGACCGCCTGAGGTTGAAGCGGTCAAACAAGAATCATCAGCGCGCGTAATACAAACTCAAAGCCTGTCTGAGTTCGTCAAACACACGAAAATGCCAAAACGCGATCGCGAACACCACCACAACCGCCGAGAGCAGTAACAGCCAACGCAGGGTCATCGCCTGCCTTTGCAAGCGCTGCACGGTGTGCACCGCTAATCGATGTTTGGTTCGTTGCAGGCCTTCATCAAGCCCCAGCGTATGCACCATATCGGTGAAGTACCACCATGTTTCACGATCAATTAAGCCGGTATTCAGCGCCTCGATCGCCAAGGCGCCGGTATCAATACGCATCAGCATTTTTTCGAGATGATGATTGAGCCAGGGCAGAGCGCCGCGCTGCTGAATCAAAAGTGCTTCGCGCAAACGCGCACCGGTATTACTTCGGGGCTTGAGCAACACCGCCAACAGCGACAAAAATCTGACTGCTTGCACCACTCGATACAAGCGCCAAATACCCCATTGATCGGCGAAGCTGCGAGCCGCACCGCACCAGTGGCGCAACGACCAAACAGCCGTTGTCACACCACCTACAGACAAAAACAACAATAAGGGCCACAAGAGCTTTAACCACTCAGAGGTGGCAAACAGTGCCCGCGACCAAGACTGATAGAGCTCGGGTGGCACCTCAGAAAACACACGTGCTAAATGGTCGGCAGTCAACACGGGAATCGAAAATATCGCGCAAATAGCCACCACGATGCCAACCAAACCGACCCATACCGTTTGAATAAACGCCTGACTCGCTGCGTCAGTGGTTCGCACGACTGCCGCTAGCTGCCGCAACGTCTGCGTCAAGGCGCCCGAGCCGGCATATTGGGCAGCCTGTACGGCCACTAGATCTTCTGTTGGTAACGAGCCAAACCAGGTGGTAAACAGATCGCCGCCACTTTTAGGAAACTGCTGTGCCCAATGACGCGACAGAATGCCCCGCGCGCCGAGACCGTGATAGCGCTGAGCGTCATCTTCAAAAATACTCAGCAGCGTTTTGGCTCCTGAGGTCATTGCGATCATCTCAGCGAGGTAATCATAATAATCGGCGCGCAACGAACGAAACTGATTCGCTGCAACACGTACACGCCAGTCTGAGAATTGCGTCACCCGACAATACTCTTGCAATCTAAACAGCATCTTACGCACGCATCCCCCGCTGCGATACCGTCGTATCCAAGCCGCCAAAACGTGCCTGTACATCGCGCGGATCCAACATGCCTTGTGCCATTTTGTACATCGCAATTTGCCGAGCCGATTGACGTTGCGGCTCGCGGGCAATGAGCGCCTGCTGATTTCTTTGGGTAAACCAGCGATACAGACCGACACCGTCTTGTTTCTTCACGCCATCAAGAAACTCTGGCTCACGTAGCGGCTCAATCATTTCGGCGACAACCGTACGCCCTGCCGTACCGCGCAAACTCGCAATTGAATGAGCACACGCTGAGCAGGCTTGGTCATTGCGAAATCTCAGAGCGCTGCGCGACACCCCGAAGTTTGCCTCGATGCTGTTGACCCAACCTTCTAGCCGGCTGTGACTACCCGCTTGAGTCGCAACGCCGCGCCACTGTGGTTGCTGCCGCGCCTGCTCAATGGTCAGCGAGCAACTGGAGCACAGTTTGACCATCAGCGCCTGAAATACCAACAGCTTGAGCACGCCTGGTGTCGCTAACAAATCTCGGGCAACACCAATAAAGCTTGACGCTAACCGATCGGGTATCAAGAGCGCCGACCCCGCGTGCACTGTTGTGTAAAGATTCACGCCGCACGCGGCCAAATCCATAAAAGCGCGGCCCGTCGTGTGATCCCTGATTTCTCCGATCAGCAAATCGTTCATGGCCGAGCGTTTGATCGCTTTGAGCTTGGCATCAAAAGCGTGTTCGTCTTCTTCTGAAAAACTTCTGCAGACAGTATTTTGCAAGGCATTAGGGATCAAGTACTCGGCCGGATCCTCAAGGGTAATGACCTTGCGCTCAGCAGCAATCGCACGCATCAGCGTTGCAATCGTGGTGGATTTTCCGCAACCCACGGTACCGGCCAACACAACAGCCCCACCGTCGGTCAGCTCAAGCCTTTCAAACAGTGCAATCTGCTCGGGCAAGTAGCCTAGCGCCTGAAGATCTGGGGTCAGCTTGGACTCGTCCATCACTAACAGACGCAGACATACCGAAGGGCCCACATCGGTCGCGAGCGAGGCCCACCGAAGCAGCAGCCTTTGACCATCGACGGTGCGACTCAAGCGCCCTTGTTGCTCGATCATCGGATCAAACACGGCACCGTTACCACCTTCAACATCCATCCACGCCACTGCGAGCATGTCGAGCACGGTTGACGTGGGCAGGTTAGAGAACTCGGGCGGCGACACGTAGCGGCCTGCCAACGTGAAGAAAACTGGTGACGAATAGCGATTACGGTTAACGTTAAAGTGTATGTCGCTTGCCTGACGTACGACTCCCCAGCGCAAGACGGCATCAAAAGCCGCCGAAAGCGCACCCTGTTGGGTCTGTCGGTCTGTGTGAACACTAGAGGTTGCTGCGTGATGTTCATCTGCAGACTTATCAATCGCGAGCAACAGTGCCGGGGGCAACACGAAAAGCTGCGGTTCGTTCAAACGCAACCCTCGACGTCTGAGCAAGTCAAGCACTGCGCGGGTCTGATCGTCGTAGCAATACTCGGGCAGGGTAAACACACCAGCACTACCATCCGAAAAACATACTGGGCACACCCGACCTTGTAAGCCGAGCACAGCAAGCTCATGCGCCAGTGAACGCACAAAAGCCGGCGATAACTGCATCAAGGCTTCGCGTGTGGGGATCGCAACATACGCTGGTGCGTGAGTTGCGATTTCAGTTTGTGTTCGATTGACGAATCGATTGAGCATCGTAAAAAAATCCTCTGGCAGTCACGTCAGCGCTACAGTGGCTTTCATTTAAGGGCCTTTGCGCAAACAGATGACTTGCGCTTGACCGGATTTTTTTAAATACACGCAAGGCGGCAAAATTCGTTCAAGTCTGTATTGCAACGATGACCCCCATACGGGCCGAGCTCGCGAATGCTTAAAGACATGGGGCTCTGAATCTAAGAGCACCTCGGCGGTCAAGAGTTTGCCGACGCCGTAAATGGCTAAAACCTGATTACTCTCAGGGCGAACAACGTCTGCACCCAAGCCTGCTTGAGTGTGCTGTGTGATCCCGAAAATATTTTTTCTGGCGGCCAATAAGGCAGCTTGCGAGTCAAGCCGCAGCAACTCGTCAATCGTCGATTGCTGCGTGGCCTGTTCGCGCGCCAAGGCTGCAGCGCCATTGAATAACACTGCCATGGTGGCAACACATAAAAAGCGCCCAAGACGGCTCACAGACTTATTATGGGAGGTGTTCAAACAGGTCTCCGATCAGTTGTACAACTAGGGCACTGCGCGTCAGTTCTTGCCCTGAAATATTGCCGACCTCAAGCGTCGCACTGCGCCAGCGGACCGGTGCAGTCAACTCTTGCAACGCAGTCATTGCGCGCAGCGGCCCTTTTAAGGCGAGCGAACGTTGGTGCCAATTTGGCAAACTGACAGGCCGTTCAAGTACACGACCTTGCGAATCGACTGGTGCATTCATTGGCAGCTTAGCGGCAAGCCCAACTTGAATATGTTCAAACAAGGGACTCAACCGCTGCAAGCTCGTCATCCAATCAACGCGCAAAGGTTCTTGAGAAAAATCGAATGACTGCCCAGCTTGCAGCAAACTCCAAGTCAGCGTGGCGCGATCAAGCGCCACGGCGTGAAACTCCCAGTCACCTGGCTTGACGGCGACAAGATGCTGATTTAATGCAAAGCGATGCTGACGACGATAATGTGCCGCACACGACCAATCGCTTAACACTGGCTCGCACTGCACTCGCAAGAGTTGCCAGCCTGCAGGATCAAACGGAACGCGACGCCAAGCTGTCATCACTCGCATCAGATCTGCAAAACCGTGCACCGGATGTTGCTGGGCGTACTGTCCCATCGTATCGAGCCAGCGCTGACTGGGGTGCGCCTGAGTGACGGCCGTGCCCTCTTCGGAGCTTTGCTCAACCAATCGGACCCAAAGACCCGTCGCCACAATGAGCGCCAGTGCTGCAACACGAGACTTGCCCCCCAGCCGCGCTGCCTGATACGCAGACACTCGCGCTTGCTCTGAGCACTTATCATTGAGCCAGACTGGCAGTTGCGCTGAACTTGCGACGAGCTCTTCGTACACCACCAAATTTGGAAAGCGCAAGCGGATGGTACTAAGAGCGTCAAGGGCAGCTTGGGAATCTACAAACCACCGGTCTGTTGCGGATATGATCGAACCCGAGTGCGACGCCACCATCCAGCAACCGCCCTCTTCAAAACGCACAAGGCAGGCGACTGCCGAACTGGGGTACGCGACAGAAAATAGCGCGGCTGCCGAATAGATTCCGCAAGACTGCGCAAAGTATTGCCGTTCGAGCTGAACGGACCCAACGGTCATCGCGGGTGCGCCAATCAGCACATAGTGTGTGGCACGTACAAGGCGTGCCTGCTTTCTTGCCAGTTTTAAGGGTTGGCCGCCCACCACTGCAGTCCAATCCATACCAAAGATCACCGGTTGACCAAAGGCATTACGCACAACGACTGTTTTTGCAAGGGGTTTGACTCGAGGCGTTGACGAGTGTTCAGTCGAGGCATTCACGTTAAAAACCCTCTTCAACTTGAGCCGTAATAACAATTAAGGTAATCGTCTTGCTGTGTTTGGCGCGATCGCTTCCACCGAAGACGATTGGCGCATCTGCACTTAAACGTGCGCGGTCTGCTTCGCCTTGCCGTTGCTCAAAACCAGACACCAACATGGGTTGCCCAGGTCGCAGTGCAACTTGTTGCACAGTGCCATTACCGTCGATGGTGATTTGTTGAATCTGCATGCGACTGTTTGGCTCGCCAATCGTCAGCGTTTTAAGTGGTTGCGCAACCGTGTTGTCATAGGCAAGCGACAGTAGAATCTGCCCATCATCTTGGGCATCTGGCACAAGCGTCAAAAACGACCCAACGGTTTCTTCTTTTTGACTCACCGACATCGAGGGCAGGCCACTGCCTGCACCGGGTACGCCCGACGCACTGCCCCCAGACGTTTTGACTTGATCGATGTACGAAAAAGTTGTTCGAATAGCGTGGGTCACTGGGCGTCTGTTGAGCGTAAGCACCGGCATCGACACATGACGTACGACGGTCCCGTACTTGGCCAAGGCACTCACGATGAGCTTGGAAGATTGCATGGGGCCGTGAGCCGCGTCTAGTGCGGCGCGGGCCACGCCAACGCCCGCACCCGCAACAGGGGCAGACAAGGCCACGGCCAAGTTGCCTTGCGTAAACAACGTATCCCAATCGAGACCGAACTCTAGATCTTCGTGCGTTTGCACAGAGATCTCTTCGAAAATTAAACGGACACGACGCGTTAACGTGCGGTTTTCGCGCTCGATGAAGCGACTGACGGCCTGCAGTACCTCGGGGGTATCGGTCACAATCAACGAGCTCAACGCGCCGGGTTGCGCGGCGACGACACCCGCACGCGATAACAACGGTTCGAGGCGGAACTTGATTGCCTCAAGCGCATGTTGCTCGGTGCTCTTGAGCGACGTGCTCGAGGTACTGTCAAAGCCCCCTGCCTTGGCGCTGGCGCCCCGACCTAGACGTGCGTCAGCCTGAGCAGAAAGCGTCAGCGACCGCACATCAAACACTTGGGTCTGCGTTCGATAGAACTCGATTGCGCCATTGTAAAAACGCCAGCTTAGGTTTAAGCGCTTTGAAATTTGATCAAGAATCTTGGGCAGCGGTTGCGGGCCCATCTCGAGCAAGACTTGATGAGGCATCACCACAACAGGTGTCATCGTGCCGACGCTGAGTCGAGGCAAGAAACTCTCGGCCGGCAGTAGTGCTTCAGGTTTAATTTGTACCGGCACACCAGTCGCTTGAGTGATTCTCTCGGCCAACAACACAAGGTCACTTTTGCCACCGCGATACAGCATGGTGGTGTTGACCTTGGCGCGCAGCGCTGCCGGCAGAGTGACCTCGCGCGACAGCGGGACAGCGCGACTCGCAAGCCAGGGCTTTTCGACCTGCTGAGCCTTGAGCTTCTGGGCTCGATTATTGGTACGAGCCTCAAAGGCTGACTGCGTACGCGCAATCGTCTGACGCGTCTGTGACGCCTCTGCATCGCGTTGCTTGAGGCGCTGCTGAAGGGCACAACCATTGAGCGTCATCGCGGTGAAGATGACAGACAACGCAGTTGGGAGAAAATGCCTAGTCATGTTGAGGTACCGTCGCCTAAGGTACGATCGCAGGGCTCAGCGACTGGCACGATTCGTAACACCTGATTTGAATAAAAGCATGGTTGCAAGGGGCGATCTGACAACTCAGTCGAGGCGAGCAGCGCTTGCACCGACGAGACGAAATCATCTGAAAACTTTGCTGAGGCCGATAAGGGGATATCGACATCCACCGCCCAATGCTCGGGCTCAAAGCGCCAACCACTCAAGCCGGCCCAACGAATCAACGCTTGTCGAAGATGAAGGTCAGTATGACTGACAGAAAAAAATGGCCGCGACGGCTGAGCCGACTGCTGGGGCGAATTCGGCCGGTGCTGCAAACCACGCTGCTGTTGTGCGCTTGACTGCTGTTGGGCACTCGTAGAGTGGTGAAAACTCAATTGCTGTTGTGTACCCAATTGCGGTTGTGAACCCAACGAGTGTTGCGGGGCCAACGAGTCTTGCGCCAGAGGATGAGGCATTGAGCCCGATGCGGCAAGCGAAGCGCCTACGCGCCGAGCGCGCGCCTGTAGGCGTGCAGAGCGAAAGAGCAATGCGGGCCAATGCCCCTCAAGAATGGTGTAAGGCCCTTGGCGTAGATAGGTTAAAACCTGCTCGCCTTGCTCGGTCGCCCCCAAGATGATCGGCAGTATCTGACCTGGCAGCCATTGCAACCAAGTACGTGATGTATCCGAAAATACTTGCAGAGGTGCGACCGCACGATCACCTGACAGTTTCCAGCCAAAATCAAGCTTGCCAGAAGGGATATTGGTGCCACTAGGTTGTTCACTGGGCCAAGGCCGACCAGCAGGTCCCATGCACCCCGAGAGCAATACAAAGACAAACATCAACCAAGTGCCACGCATCGTCATGACTCACTCGCCCATAAACATTTAACAAGGAGTGATCTTGACCGGTGTCGATCGCCAGCACAATTGTGTGACTCACGCATAGACGAAAAAAGCGCGCAAAAAAACGAGACCGCGAGGTCTCGTTTTTTTTGCTGCTCACGCGTTCAGCGTATGGGTAACTCGAATAATCAGCGACTTGACTCGTCAGTGACTCGACTAATCAGCGACTTTTTTCGTCATTGAGTTAACGCTTGACTGACAGTGATTATTTTTTTCGTGCCGCGGGTGCTGTCTTGGCCAACGCTGGATCGTGCATCAGCGGACGCGATTCGTCGAGCGCCATCGTTAGAGCGGCTACGGGTGGGGTATTGCCCGATAACGCTACATCAAACTGACGAACTAAAATAGGCTCGATGCTGTGATAATTGCGTGCGCGAAAACCGCGACTATTTGGATCTTTAACTGTGCGCATTGAATCAACTAGCAATCGAATACCAGGCACCTTGTCGTAAAGCGACACATTTGCGGCGCGAAAGGCTGCGTCCGTTAAGGGCAAGTAACCAGTGCGTTGATGCCAGTTGGCGGCAACCACTGGTTTAGAGAGGTGCTCTAAAAAGGCAACCGTTGCTTTCTCGGCCTCTTTGGTGTGACCTGATACCGCCCACAAGGCGCCACCACTGACGAACGGTGCGCCGGCTTTGGGGCTGACTTGATCATAAAACGGTAGGGGCGCCATGCCGAACTTCAAACCACGAGCATCGAGCATCTGACCTAAAGCACCAGAGGTGGTCGTAATGACAGCACATTTGTTTTTAGCAAACAGCGCGTCTGCTTCGGTACCGTTGCTATATTGCGTCAGCAGTTCTGAACGTTTCCAGCTCACCATGATTGACATATGACGCATAAAGATAGGGTCAGCCAAATTGAGCTCGGGCTGTTGCTTCGCTTTACTATCTAGCCCGTTAGCGGGCGTGACATACACCGCATTGTTGATGGGCGCTAGATTTTCAAGATGCGTGTTTACCTGTTGGCTGATGCCAAACGGACAATCGTAATGCGCCTTGTCGCGCAGGGCCAACAAATGATTTTGCAATTCGGGCCAAGTGCTAGCAGGCTTAGCAGCGTCAAGCCCGGCCTTTTGGTAGCCTTCGACGTTATAAAACATCACAGGGATTTCGGCCATATAAGGAAAGGCCATCAAGCGACCCTGCGCGTCACGCATAAAACCCGTTGTTTGGGACAAGAACCAATTGAGATCTGCAATTGGATAGCGCTTCAACAAATCATAGAGTGGAACGATATTTTTATGCTGAGCAATCAATTCGGGCGAGCGGTTGTCTTCGATCTGCACGAGGTTAGGTTTGCCCGCACCCGGCGAAGTCATTGCCGCAGTCGCTTGCGCCCGCAACGCGGCCTGATGATCAAACCCTTTCAAAACAACCTTAACGGCAGATTGTTCGTTATTAAACTGCCTGGCGATCTTTTCAAATTCAGATTTGTTCACTGAAGTCAAAGTATGCCAAACCTGCACCTCGACCGGATTGGCCTGAGCCAGCCCTGCGAGCAAACAGGTGGCGCCAAAAATCATTGCAATACGGGAGAAGAAAATCACGCTGTCAGTTCCGTTAAAAGGTCAAACACTAGGGTTGAATAACTTTAATCACACTTGTACCGCGAACTCTTGATACTAAACGTCATTTTACCGCGGCGAGATCTGCCTCTGAGGTAAATGAATCTGCAAAGAAGGCGTCTTCAGGCAGTTTGCAAGCGGCAACAAATTCGCGGCGCGCCGAATCAACCACGATTGGGGCTCCGCATGCATAGACTTGATAGCCACTCAGATCCGGAAAGTCTTGCATCACCGCGCGGTGCACGAAGCCGGTACGGCCAGCCCAGCCATCTTCAGGTAAGGCGTCTGAAATCACAGGTACATACGAGAAATCTGGGATAGTTTTGGCCCATTGCTCGACCAATTCGTTCATGTACAGGTCGCCGGGACGCCGACCACCCCAGTACAGCGTAATGGGGCGATGAATATTTTTTTGCACCATGTGTTCGACAATTGACTTAATCGGCGCAAAGCCGGTGCCGCTGGCAAGCATCACAATTGGCAATTGACTATCTTCACGCAGGAAGAATGAACCGAAGGGCCCTTCGAGTCGCAAAATTTCGCGCTCTTTCATGGCTGTTGCACCAGCTCCAAACACGTGATCGGTAAACAACCCACCGCTCAGATGACGAATATGCAGTTCTAGTGCGCTAGCCGAGTGCGGTGCATTCGCCATTGAGTAGCTGCGTCGCTTACCATCTTTAAGAATCACTTCAATATATTGCCCGGCATGAAAACGAAACGTTTCAGTTGCAGGCAATTGCAACGTCAACAGCGCCACGTCTGCAGTGGGGCGCTGAATCGTTGTCACCCGCGAAGGAATCTTGCGGATCTGAATGTCGGAGGCCAAGCGCAACTCACGCGATTCAATCACAAGATCAGAGGTTGCACGCGCCTGACAAAGCAAGGTGAAGCCCGCTTCGATTTCATCGGCACTGAGAATTTGAGCAGGACTTGAGCCTGCCTCGACCGAGCCCGACAAGACTTTAGCCTTACACGTCGAGCAGGCCCCGCTGCGGCAGCTGTAGGGCAAGACGATACCGGCTGCCAAAGCAGCATCCAGCACGCTTTTATCGGCCTCTGCGGCAAACTGGTGTTGACTGGGCTGAATCGTAATTTGAAACGACATAATCGCTTTAACCTAAAAATGAGTCAATAAAGGCGGTACTGCTGCAAGACGGCACCCACGTAGGCATTACCACTGCAAAACGTTACTGTTGTATGACAGCATCGACAAAGGTAAAACCACTGCAAAACGCTACTGCCGGATTCTACTTTCAAAGAACCGGCGAAAGTACAGGCTCTTTACTGCGAACGGCTAATAATTTTCCTTTGCGGGCACGTTTTGATAGATACGAGGCAAGCTCTGCACCCGACAAGACGTCTTCAACTTGTTTATTGCGGTAGGTTCCGGTGACACGCAAACCAGCTTTTGAGACTGGTACGGTCTGGGCCAACATATCTGGCGCATCAAGCCCCATCAAAATGGTACCCCGCCCACCCGAGGCCAAAGCCTTGATCTCAGAAGCTTCGATCAACAGCATGCGACCGCGACTCGACAAGAATGCCACCCGGACGGCTTGCGTAAACATCGGCACGGGGCGCAGCAAACCGTCTTTCGGTTCAAGCGTCACAAACTGTTTGCCAGCGCGCTGTCGGCTCGTCATATCTGAAATTTTGGCAATAAAACCAAAACCTTGCTGTGTGGCTAACAACCAAGCCGAATCTGCTTGTGCTGCCACCATGTGCTCAATGCGCGAGCCCGCTTCAAGATCAATCATCGACGTCACAGGCGCGCCATCACCACGCGCAGAAGGTAAGGTCGTGATCGGTACTGAATACACGCGTCCGTTGTCACCAAACGCAATCAGGGTATCAGTGCTGCGGCACTCAAAGATGCCGTAACAATCGTCACCGGCTTTAAATGAAAACTGAGTCGCGTCGTGCCCGTGGCCTTGTCGGGCACGTAGCCAACCCTTTTGCGACACAATGACCGTCACGGGTTCGTCGATGATTTTGACCTCAAGCACCGCACGCTCGGCCGGTTTGATGAGGGTACGACGCTCGTCTCCGTAGGTCTTGATATCGGCCTCGATCTCTCGTACGACCGTACGCTTCAGCGCCGTTGGCTGCTCAATGAGCTCTTTGAGTTTGTCTTGTTCAGCACGCTTATCGGCCAGCTCTTGCTCGATCTTGAAGCCTTCGAGACGTGCCAACTGACGTAAACGCATATCAAGAATGTCGTCGGCTTGACGCTCGGTCAACGCAAAACGTTGCATCAGCGCCGGGCGTGGCTCATCAGACTCTCGAATCGTTTTGATGACTTCATCGACATTGAGATAGACCAACATGCGGCCTTCGAGAACATGGATGCGATCAGTTACCTTGTCATAGCGGTACTGCGTACGACGTAAGACTGTGCGGGTGCGAAAATCAATCCACTCGAGCAACGCCTGACGCAAACCTTTTTGACGCGGACGCTTATCTGTGCCGATGCACACCAAGTTCATCGAGACGCTGGTTTCCATACTGGTTTGAGCCAGCAAGGTATTGACCAGTTCGTCGCGATCAATCCGCGATGTCTTTGGTTCGAACACCAGGCGCACCGCAGCATCTTTACCCGACTCGTCACGCACGGCATCAAGCAGACCTAGCATTTGGGCCTTGGTCTGCTGCTGCTCGGGTGTCAGTGCTTTTTTACCTGTTTTGACTTTTGGATTGGTAAGGTCTTCGATCTCTTCGAGGACTTTTTGACACGAGGCCCCTGGGGGCAGTTCATGAACAACCAATTGCCACTGACCGCGCGCCATCTCTTCAAACTGCCAGCGCGCGCGCGCTTTAATCGAGCCGCGTCCTGTTTGATAAATTTGTGCGATGTCTGCGGCAGCTGTAATGATTTGTCCGCCGCCCGCAAAATCAGGCCCAGGCACCATTTCAAATAAGGCCGCATCAGACAAGTTGGGTTGCTTGAGCAGCGCCACACAGGCCTGCCCAATCTCACGTAAATTATGTGAGGGGATTTCTGTGGCCATGCCAACCGCAATACCCGAGGCACCGTTAAGCAACATGACCGGCAAACGCGCGGGCAACATGTCGGGCTCTTGATGACTGCCATCGTAGTTGGGCACGAAATCAACCGTGCCTTCGTCGAGCTCATCAAGCAGTAAGCGAGCAAAGGGCGTGAGTCGCGCCTCGGTGTAGCGCATTGCTGCAGCGTTATCACCGTCGCGTGAACCAAAATTACCCTGACCATCGATCAAGGGGTAGCGCAGGGTGAACTGCTGCGCCATACGCACTAGAGCGTCATAGGCAGCTTGATCGCCATGCGGATGATATTTACCGAGCACGTCACCGACTACCCGGGCCGACTTGACGGGTTTGGCACCCGATTGCAGACCCATCGCCTGCATCGCGTACAAAATACGACGTTGCACAGGTTTTTGGCCGTCACCCACATCGGGCAAAGCACGACCACGCACCACTGAAACCGCATAATCGAGATACGCCTGCTCGGCATACAGACCAAGCGTTAGGGATTCACCATCATCTTTTGTATCAAACAAACCAGGTTGAGTACCGTCAGTCATTTAAATATCAACCTCTGCAAGATTACCTTTATCTTCAAGCCAAGTACGACGAGCACCCGATTCGCTTTTGCCCATCAACATGTCAAACATCGCTGTGGTCTCTGAGGGTGCTAATGCACCATAGCCAACCGGCAACATCCGACGCGTGTCAGGATTCATGGTGGTTTCCCAAAGCTGCACTGGGCTCATTTCGCCCAAGCCTTTAAAGCGACTGATATCCCAAGAGCCTTCTCGCACGCCCTCTTTGCGCAGCTTGTCTTGCACCACCTCAAGCTCGCCAGCGTCTAGGCAGTAAATTTTACGAGCGGGGCGTTTACCCAGCGCCGGGACGTCGACACGAAACAACGGAGGACGCGCCACGTACACGTGACCCAACTCAACGAGCCGCGGAAAATGCTTGTAAAACAAGGTCAGCAGTAGCACCTGAATGTGCGAACCATCAACGTCAGCGTCAGACAAAATACAAATGCGACCATAACGCAGCCCAGACAAGTCTGGCGTATCTTTGGGGCCATGCGGATCAACGCCAATTGCCACCGCAATATCGTGGATTTCGTTATTGGCAAAGAGGCGATCACGGTCGACCTCCCAGGCATTTAACACTTTACCGCGCAAGGGCAACACTGCCTGAAATTCTTTATCTCGACCCATTTTTGCTGAGCCACCGGCCGAGTCCCCCTCAACCAGAAAGACTTCAGTGCGCGACGAATCGGATGATTCACAGTCAGTGAGCTTGCCGGGCAGGACGGCCACGCCCGAGCTTTTACGCTTTTCAACTTTTTGCGCAGATTTGGCCCGCGCCTGCGCTTGCCGGATCGCGAGTTCGGCTAGTTTTTTGCCGTACTCAACATTGCTGTTTAACCAGAGGTCGAGCGAGGTACGCACAAAACCGCTCACTAAACGCACCGCGTCGCGGCTATTGAGTCGCTCTTTGATCTGCCCTTGAAACTGTGGATCTAGCACTTTGGCAGACAACACAAAACTTGCGCGCGCAAACACATCTTCAGGTAAAAGTTTGACACCTTTGGGCAACAAACTATGTAGTTCGGCGAATCCTTTGACGGCACTGAATAAACCTTCACGCAGCCCGGCTTCGTGGGTACCGCCTGCAGGGGTGGGGATCAGGTTGACGTACGACTCACGCACCACGTTGCCCTCATCGGCCCAAACCACCACCCACTGAGCCCCCTCGCCTTGCGCAAAGCTTTCATGATCGGCCAGCGCAAATTGCCCGCCCTGAAACATGGGTACACGCAACTCAAGGCCTTCAAGCGCCTCGGATAAATAGCCCGCTAAGCCATTTTCATACTGCCAGTTGCGGGTATCGCCCGTTTTTTCGTTGACGAGCGTGACTTTGACACCCGCCATCAGTACCGCTTTACTGCGCAGCAAATGCATCAGCTCATTAAGAGGGATGACGCCAGAATCAAAAAAACTATTGTCTGGCCACACACGTACCCGCGTACCCGACTTTTTGCGATTGAGCTCAGGGACCACGACCAGCGGCTCAAGAACGTCGCCGTTGGCAAATACCATACGGTGCGCAGCCGCCTCGCGCCACACCACCAATTCAAGTCGCTTGGATAAGGCGTTGGTGACCGAAACACCGACCCCGTGCAAACCGCCCGAGAAGGCGTAGGCACCGCCGCCCTTTTTGTCGAATTTTCCACCGGCATGCAGGCGCGTAAACACCAGTTCGACAACAGGGGCTTTTTCTTCGGGGTGTAATCCAACCGGGATGCCGCGCCCATCGTCTTCAACTGTCACGCTGCCGTCAGTGTGCAACGTGACTTGAATATGCTTACCAAAGCCGGCCAAGGCCTCATCGGCCGCGTTATCGAGAACTTCTTGAATAATGTGAAGGGGGTGCTCAGTGCGGGTATACATGCCAGGCCGCTGGCGCACAGGTTCAAGGCCTTTCAGCACCCGAATCGATGACTCGTTGTAAGACTTAGTACTCAAGAGATCCCCAATTGCAATAAAAGATGCGCCATTTTACGGAAAATGCGGAATCAGGCAGTTTGGCTGGCAAATCAGCACTCAGGCGCTACGTCTGACGAGCGGTAGATCACCAGAATGCGCCGCATTTTGGCGACGAGTTGTTATTCTGCACAGTCGTTTACCGGCAAAACGCCCCGAGCCTAGCAAAATTGGTTGATGTTATGCTTTAATAGATTTCAGTCATGTAGGTAACGACTAAGTTGCCAACGATCCAAAACACAGGATCTGTGACAGCCACGGCCAACCTCGCCGAACGGCATTGCCGAAATTAAAAGCAAAACATATCCTGAAGTTGCCAGACCGACCGATCACTCTAAGAGAAAAACAATGAGCGAACACATCAAAAACGTGAGCGACGCCAGCTTTGACGCAGACGTCATCAAATCTTCACAACCCGTATTGGTTGATTACTGGGCAGCCTGGTGCGGCCCTTGCAAGCAAATCGCCCCGATGCTCGAAGAAGTTGCCGCGCAATACGCTGGCAAAATGACCGTTGCCAAGCTCAATGTTGACGAAAATCAAGCAACGGCCGGTAATTTCGGTATTCGTGGTATCCCGACTTTAATGTTGTTTAAAGATGGCAAAGTGGCCGACACCAAAGTCGGTGCCTTGTCAAAAGCACAACTAACCGCATGGTTAGACAGCGCGATCTAAGTTGTCGTCACGCGCGAGCCCCTTCGTGGCTCGCCACTGGCTTCGCTCAAGGCGGGCTGTTCGTTTGTTAACACTGTTCTTTCCCCCTCCTCTTCTATTTTGAAGTAATTTTTTACACTGACATCAATGCACCTGAACGAACTGAAGGCGCAGCACGTTTCGCAGCTGCTCGAAATGGCCGCAGGCCTCGAAATCGAAAACGCGAGCCGCTTACGCAAACAAGAACTCATGTTTGCCATCATGAAAAAGCGGGCTAAACAAGGCGAACAAATTTTTGGCGATGGCGTACTAGAAGTCTTACCCGACGGGTTTGGCTTTTTACGTTCGCCCGATACCTCGTATCTGGCCAGTACCGACGACATTTATATTTCGCCCTCACAAATTCGTCGCTTTAATTTGTACACCGGCGATTCGATTGAGGGCGAGGTGCGCACCCCAAAAGATGGCGAGCGCTATTTTGCGTTGGTTAAAGTCGATAAGGTCAATGGCTATGCGCCTGAGGCGATCAAACATCGCATCATGTTCGAGAATTTGACACCGCTGCACCCCGATAAAGTCATGCCCCTTGAGCGTGATATTAAAAGTGAAGAAAATCTGACAGGTCGCATTCTCGATATTTTTGCGCCGATCGGTAAAGGGCAGCGCGGCCTCATCGTTGCAAGCCCGAAATCAGGCAAAACGGTGATGATGCAACACATCGCCCACGCGATTACTGACAATTTTCCTGATGCAGTCATGATTGTCATGCTGATCGACGAGCGTCCAGAAGAAGTCACCGAGATGCAACGCACCGTGCGCGGCGAAGTCGTGGCCTCAACCTTTGACGAACCCGCAACCCGTCACGTTCAAGTCGCTGAGATGGTCATCGAACGGGCTAAGCGCCTGGTCGAAATGAAAAAAGACGTCGTGATTTTGCTGGATTCGATTACGCGTTTGGCACGTGCCTACAACACAGTGGTACCGGCTTCGGGCAAGGTGTTGACTGGCGGCGTTGACGCCAATGCACTACAACGACCCAAGCGTTTTTTTGGTGCTGCGCGTAACCTTGAAGAAGGCGGCTCACTCACGATCATCGGTACGGCCTTGATTGAAACAGGCAGCCGTATGGACGAAGTGATTTACGAAGAATTTAAAGGTACCGGCAACTCTGAGATTCACCTTGAGCGTCGTTTGGCTGAAAAGCGTGTCTACCCGGCCATCAACTTGAACAAGTCAGGCACGCGTCGTGAAGAGCTGTTGATCAAACCTGATCTGTTACAAAAAGTCTGGGTACTACGCAAATTTATTCACGATATGGATGATGTCGAATCGATGGAATTCATCTTGGACAAAATGCGTTCAACCAAGAACAATAATGAGTTCTTCGAGTTAATGAAGCGCTAAGCGCCCTTAGTTTGCCGAGTTCGGTGAGGCGCGATTAGGTGCTGAAACCGGCTCGGGCGCTCCACGCGGCTCAAGCTTGGGATCATCCCAAGGACCCGTGACAGCATATTTAACCGTCATCGCCTTTTCAATTGGATTGCGCAACAAAAATTGCGAGACCATGGCACTCAAGCCCGCGATGGGGTTGACCACAAAGGCGGTTGCGAGCGCCGCGCCGCTCATATCAAACTGCGGTCGCACGTCGGCCTCCATATCCCAAAGTTTTTTATCCAGATCCGAATTACCCTTTAATAAAATGCTCGCAATCGGACTGCTGACCGTCAGGTCGGTGGTGTTCACCACACCCTTGGTGAACACAAAGCCACCCGTCAAGGCACTCCAGGGAAAACCATCTTTAAACTCGTTACCGGGCCTAAAGTTAAAGCTCAAGATCCTTTGCAGTGACTGAAGCGACAAGAGCTCTAAGAGTCGTGCGCTACGTGAGTTGACATGCTCAAACACACCGTTTTTCAGGTCAACTTTGGCAGAACCATTTAATCCCTGATAGTTATTGACCCAGGGGAAATTCACCCAATCCACTTGTGCCTGAATGGTGCCACTACCGCCCTTCACACGGTCAGGATGCCCCATCTGCGCTGAAAAACGAGCGAGATCATGAATGACCACATCCGCGTTGAGTTTGACGCCACGTGTTGGCCCCTTGAGGCGCCATTGCCCCGTGGCGGTAGCTGTAGCAGCCGTACTTTGAATATCGAGCTTTTCGATGTTCCAGAGTTCGGTGCGCAGTTGATTCGAGCCTACTAGACGCAACGAACCCAACTGGCTTCCAAATAGCGTGAAGTCGTCAATTGTGAGATCAATTGCAGGAATATCAGACCAGTGCTGAGAATCAATCACATCGATCTTTAAGGCTTCAGTTTGCCCGTCATCCGGGGACCCGAGGGCGAGTTTTGAAAATCGTGCTTGAATACGTCCGTCGAGCGCCCCAGCTGCAGCCCGCCACGTGGCGCTTCCGGCGGTTTCCTTTGACGCAATTCGGGCGGACCACTGATTAGTCGCACTTTGTGTTGCCGTGAAATCAAGATCTGTAAAGGTTAGATCAGACAAAATAAAATGCGGCGAGCGTAGTCGTGCCGTCGCTAAGCTTGGAAACACTCTGAACTCAACTTTGGACGTACGTTTAGGCTCTTGCGTCACCTGCTCAAACAACGTGCTCCAATCGTCAAAATCAACCCGTCCAAGTTTGATATCCAAAGCCAAGCCACTGGCAGGGAGTGGCAAGGTCTCGCCCATCGCAACCGTAGCGCGTGAAAAATACGGCGAAGGCCGCGCACCGGCGGGCCGTTCAAAGCGACCATTGATCAGGTTAGGCACACTCACGGACAGAGTTTCGCGAAAATCGTTTTTGACAGGCGTTGCTACCCAGCGCACCGTCAAGGGCGTGCGACTTTGGGCAGTTTTGCCCAAGGGCGCAGGCAAATTAACCGCCAGGCCTTCAAGCGTAGAACTCACGACTGCCTCGTAGCCGCGGTCTTTCGTGGAGGCAAGCTGGGCCTTATACCGAGCCTGCCCAGCAAAGGGCAATAATGCTTTCGCCCCCGCCAAACTCGTCAACGCCGCAACCGTGATCATGCCTTCGGCTTGCAGGCTCTGGGCACCTTCACCCCAAACGCCGCGCAGTAGCGACTGGCCGCCTAAAAACTGAGCGCTCAAGTTATCCGCCCGCACGGACTGTTCTGAAAACTCAAGCGCTCCACGAACATTCTCAAGGGCAGGAAGGTCAGCCCCAAGCCTCACCGTGCTTCCGGCGAAGTTGATCTGACCCTTCACCCTAGGTGCCTGATCAGTGTCGAGCCTCATGTTGAGCGACAGCGGCACTGTCAACAGACCATCCACCTCGAGGCGCTCAAGCGATGATTTGAGCGCGCTGGGCAACGGCGACCTGCTCAAGACCGAGAGGTAGTCTTTAGCTTGGCCATCGAGCACCGCGTCAAGCGAGAGGTCAGGCCGCAAGGCAAAATCAGGCACCTTGAGCGCAAGCCGACTCACATTGACTCGGGTACCAGTCGTATCAAGCAATGTGGCGCTCGACACATCCATATTGAGAGACAATTTATCGAAGACGAGCTTGCCTTTAGCCTGTGTCACCTGGGGCCAATTCGGCTGCCCTGGGCGGCTCGGATCGTAATCAACGCTCAACCCACTGAATTGACCCTCGAGCCTAAACGCGCCCGGCACGCCCGTTTCATTGAACGGAAAATGATCCAGATCGCCTTTGAGCGTCACCGCTATTTGGTTCAACTGCCCTTGGGTGATGGCCGAACGCAAAAACTGACGTGCCTCGAGGGGCGCAAGCGTGGTCACAAACTGATGAAGCTTGTTGGCAGGCCCTTTGGAGATGAATCCTGTCATATCCACCAGGCCAGCACCAGTCGCCCCCCCAGACACCCACGACCCTTGCAACTGTGTGGCGAGTTCGGTCGATTTCAGGTCAAGCTGCGCCGAATCAATGGTAAGTGCGCCCGCTGCATTTTTAAACACTTTTGCACGCGCCGTGACCTCGCCCAGCTCAAGCATTGAAGGCTCAAACAATGGACTATCGATCTTAAGCTCAGTGGTGGTGGTGCTGACAGCGACACCCTGTCGGCCTGCGCTGCGTGCCAACAACGGCCATTGCTCTGCAGATAACAAGTCGGCAAACCAACCCGTCAGCCTGAGCTGAGCTGTTTGAGCAGAGGCTACGCTTTTACCATCCGCGGCCAGAGGCAAGACGATTTTTTTTGCCGAAAGCTCGAGGGTGGTTTGACCCAGAAGCCCATCTTGCACATCGATCCAGGCACGCGCGGCGATGTTTCCGGAGACTGCTGGCATATCGACCCAGGGCGCTAAGCCGGCAAGATGGATATCTTGAATCTCGATGAAAATTTCAGCTTCGCGCGTTGAGCCAGTCGCCATTTGATTCAGGATGTTCTCGGTGCGCATCACAAGCTCAAGGCGCTTACCGACAGACTCGGGTAAAGACGCCATTAGCCGCAGCTCGTGACGAAACAAACTATTACTCAGACTCGCGTCGATCTGAGACAGATTCAAAGCCGGAGCCTGCCGCAACTGATCATGCCAGCGAAAACTCGCCTGACGAATTACGATCTCACCCTGATCCAAGAGCCAACGCACGGCTAACGTGTCGCGATCTAATTTGAGTTGCTCGTTTGAATGGGGCTCAATACGCTGGCCTGCGATCGACACGGTGCCATCTTCATGACGCGTGGCAGCCAGATCAATGCCAGTAATTTCTAAGCGACTGAGTCGCAGTTCAAAATCGAGCAGGCTGCGCCACGAGACCACAGCAGAAGCAGTGGGCACCTGCAACAAGACATCGCCATTGACGTCGTTCACAGCAAGATCGCGAACCGCAAGCGTTGGATTGAGCCCGGACCAGTCTGCCGAGATATTTGCGATCGATACTTTAGCGCCTACAGCCGTCGAGACATGCTGCTCGATCAGAGGCCGCCATTCATTGATACGTGGCAATGCCCAATACCGCACCGTCAGCATCGTTGCAACTGCTACAAAATAAAGCAGCAGCAGGCTCAACAGCGCAAGACGCAGTAGATATTTGACTGGTTGCAAAACGGGCAAATTAAAAAGATTTTGTGAAGTCACATTCTATAGGGTATTGTGCAAGCTTGTCGCCCAAGGTGCCTTGGCTTTGTGACACGGCGACGTTCTGGGCATCAAAGTATGACTGAATCCGACTTTTCCTCCTCGCTAGCCTGGTCTGGGGCGTTGCGTCGCCTGACCCAAAGCGATCCGGCGTTTGCGCACTGGCTAGAACAAGAGCGTTCACAACCGCTGACCACTGCCCGGCTACATGACTGGTTTGCTGAGCTAGCCGGAGCGCCAATTGGTAGCGCCCTCCTCGAGCTCGATACGTGTCGGCGAGTGCTTCGGATCTTACGCAAACGAACCTTTTTTTTGCTGATGGTTCGTGATTTGGCAGGGCTCGCTACGCTTGATGAAGTCGTCGGTACCATGGCGACCCTCGCAGATCGTTGTATCGAACAGGCCTATCGTACGATCATGCATGACATGGTTGCCCAACACGGCCAACCCAAAGACGCACTGACGGGCCGCCCGCAAGAGATGTTAATCATTGGCATGGGAAAGCTTGGCGGGTCTGAGCTCAATGTCTCGTCTGATATTGACTTGGTGATGCTATACAACGAAGAAGGCGAAACCGAGGGCCCCAGGCCGCTGAGCTATCACGAGTTTTATGGTCGTCTGACCCGCCGCATGATGCCTGTGCTCTCAGAGCTTGACGCCAATGGGCAAGTCTTTAGAACTGATTTACGTCTGCGCCCAGATGGCGATTCGGGCCCACTGGCCTGGAGTCTGGACGCTTTTGAACAATATCTGTTTACACAAGGGCGCGAATGGGAGCGTTATGCCTGGCTCAAAGGGCGAGTCATACCGGCCCGTGCGTTTGATGACAGCGACTCAACCACGCAAGTGCAACAGTTTGAAAGTTTGCGCCAGCCTTTCGTGTATCGAAAATACTTTGACTTTAGTACCTTGGCGGCACTACGCACCTTACGCGAGCGCATCCGCTTAGATTTACAGCGAAAATCCTTGGCCCGCCCTGGCTTAGAGACAAAACTAAACATTAAGCTGGGCGAAGGCGGAATCAGAGAGATCGAGTTTGTTGTGCAATTGGTGCAACTGATCAAAGGCGGACGAATGCCTGCCTTGCAACAGCGAGGCTTATTGGCCGCGCTCGAAGCGCAAGCCCGTGCGTCGCTGATCCCGAGTGCGACCGCCGAGCAGTTAGCACAGGCCTATGTGTTTATGCGACGCACCGAACATGCGTTGCAGTACGCTGAAGACGAACAGACACATCAACTCCCGGTTCGGCCCGAGCAGCTCGCCGCGCTTGCGAGCGCGATGCGTGTATCGCTGCCCGAATTTGAACAGACGCTGGCCAAACACCGCCTCTTTGTCGCCGACACCTTTCGCGACTCGTTTCGCATTGCTGGCTTAGGCGATGGCTTTGATGAGGCTGAGCGCGAATTACGCGACAACTCTTCACCAACCGTATCGCTTGAAACGAGTGTATCGGCCTTTGGCGAGGACGCAGCGACCCTAGCTGCGCGAGTCGATAGCTTTTTAGAAGGCCACCGGATTCGTGCCTTATCGACGACAGGCCGTAATCGCATTGACACGTTACTGCCGCTCGCGTTGAGCGCGGCTCACCACACCTCGCAACCCTTGACGGCAGCGTTGAGGCTGCTGGAATTGATTGAAACTGTTGCGCAGCGCGGCGCTTACCTAGCGCTACTTGCCGAATATCCCGAAACCATGGCGCGTATTGCACGCTTGATGACGGCAAGCCCCTGGGCCGCGCAATATGTCATTCAACACCCGTTGGTGCTCGATAGCCTGATTGCCTGGCATACCTTAATGGAGCCCGTGGATATTGGTCGCGTTGCGACAGCGATGCACGAAGACCTTGACGCCTGCACCTTGCCTGACGGCTCGTTTGATATCGAGCAGCAAATGAATTTGATGCGCGATACGCAGCGGCAGATCAGTTTTCAATTGTTGGCGCAAGATCTTGAAGGGATCCTGACCGTTGAACGTTTAGCCGATCAATTATCGGCCTTGGCTGACATGCTTTTGCAAGAGACCTTAGCGAGGGTCTGGCCGCAGGTATGCCCGCCTGATGCCAATGGCGATGGGCCAGAGCCTCAGTTGGCCATCATTGCGTATGGGCGCTTGGGTGGCAAAGAGCTTGGCTATTCTTCTGATTTGGATCTTGTGTATTTATATGACGACTCAAGAGAAGATGCAGCTGAACTATACGCAAAACTTGCTCGTCGGCTGACCTCGTGGCTCTCGACCATGACGTCTTCAGGCCGACTCTATGACATTGACCTTCGCTTGCGGCCAGATGGCGAATCGGGATTGCTCGCCACCTCAATCGAGTCCTTCAAGCAATACCAGCACAATCATGCCTGGCCGTGGGAGCATCAAGCACTGACACGCGCTCGCTTTGCCGCTGGAAACCAGCGCGTCGGCGCAATTTTCGAGCAAGTCCGCCACGAGATTTTAAAACGGTCTCGTGCACCCGCCCCGTTTGCCCAGCAAGTGCGCGCGATGCGCGACAAGATGACAGCAGGACATCCGAACACAACCGCACTGTTTGACTTGAAGCACGACCACGGCGGCATGGTCGATCTAGAGTTTGTCACCCAGTATCTAATTTTGGTACATGCAGGGCAACACCCAGAGTTACTCAACAATCTAGGCAATATTGCGTTGCTGCAACTAGCAGGAAATGGCGGCCTCATTCCCGTTGACTTAGCACAGCGCGCCAGCGACGCATATCGCAACTTGCGACGGCGTCAGCACGAACTGCGCTTACAAGGGGCGGATAAGGCACGTGTTGAGCAACACGAACTACTCGAAGAGCGTCGTGCCGTGCAAGAGTTGTGGCAGACGGTTCTGGGTGAAACACCTCTGACAACTAGGGCGCCGTAACTCGCCGACGGCCTCGCTCAAGCAGCGAGGCGGGTCAGTCGCTGCAAAGCGGATATCTTCTCGTCTGGGTCAACGCAAAAGATCTGTGGCGTTTCGGCTGTCGCACTTCTTGTTAAACTTGTAGATCAACGACTCGTCGCGGGTCGCCCTCAAACAACTCTTTTGACACTTGAGGCTCTAGCCTCTCGACACTTTTTAAAAATTGGATTGGATCGTGCCCGACGCTCTTCGCCCTAGTTTTTCGTTACCCGAAGGCAAAACAAAGGTGCTACTGCACTCTTGCTGTGCGCCCTGCTCGGGCGAGGTCATGGAAGCCATGCTCGCAGCCGGGATTCAATACGACATCTTTTTTTACAATCCCAATATTCATCCCGTTAAAGAATACGAAATTCGAAAGAATGAAAATATCAGGTTTGCCGAAAAGCACGGCATTCGCATGATTGATGCCGACTACGACGTCGACAACTGGTTTGAACGTATTAAAGGGCTTGAAAACGAGCCCGAGCGCGGCGAGCGCTGCACCCAATGTTTTGATATGCGCTTTGAGCGCACCGCCCTGTATGCCTATGAGAATGGCTACGACACCATCACGAGTTCACTGGGTATCTCGCGCTGGAAAGACATGAATCAGATCAATGCAAGTGGCGAACGCGCAGCAGCCCGCTACGAACAGCTACTGTACTGGACGTATAACTGGCGCAAACATGGGGGCTCGGCTCGCATGATCGAAATCAGTAAGCGCGAAGAGTTCTATCAACAAGAATATTGCGGCTGCGTGTATTCGCTACGCGACACCAATCGGCACCGTCGTTCGCAGGGCCGTGAGCGCATTGCCCTAGGGGTCAAGTTTTATGGGCGTGATGAGCTAAAAGCGCTGAAAGACGAGTGATCTGCAAACCGCGTTGCTGCAAGCGTGTAGCGAAAGCGTCGCTCGATAACACCCGGTACTCTTCGATACGATCAACACCAAAAGCCAAAGCCGACGAGGCTTGAGTGGCGGGATGCACCATAAAAAGCATGTGTGAAGCGGCTTGCTCAAGCCAAGCGCTGAGCATGCTTTCGTACGCAGGATGAGGGCGATCAAAGTCATAGGCCCCTGCAAAACCTCGATTGCTTTGTATGCCCAACTGTTGAGCCTGGCGAACGAGGCTGGCGGCGCCCAAGGCCCCGATCAACTGCGCTTTCAAGCGTTGCATCACAGGTAACTGTGCAGACATTGGGCCCGCGCGCGTATCGCGAATCCAGGGCAACTTTTTGGAGTAACGTCGTTGTATCGCCTGCAGCAACAACTCTCGAACCACCGGAAACTGATGCACATGCAGGTGCCCATCGATAAAATCCGGCACTTGCCCAACGTGCTTTTCAAACAAATCAAGCTGAGTTTCGATTTGCTCGGCGACGGCCTGTTTAGCAATCAGACCTGAATAGGTGCGCCACAATAACTGGCCTAGCGGCAAACGCAGCCCCGTTTGCCCCAGAGGCTCGGTCAGGTTTAAGTGCAACCCGAGATCGATGGGCAAGCCCTTGAGCGCCCGTGCCGACTGCGCGAAGTTAGGCGCCTGCACCAGACAGCCTGTCGCACTGATCCGCCCTTGCCCGGCAAGCGCCACAATCGCCTGGTCGACTCCGGCTTCAAGTCCAAAATCGTCGGCACAAACAGCAATCGGGATCAGCGCTGGCACCGCGGCCTGCTGTGCCGCATTACTCACGAAAGCGACGCCCGCTTGCGCGGCGCACGATATAGAGGGGGCGCCCTTTGACTTCTTCAAAAATTCTGGCAATGTACTCGCCGACAATGCCGATTGAAATCAGGGTGATGCCAGAGAAAAACAACAGGATGGTCACAATGGTGGGCCAGCCACTCACCGGATTTGAGAACAGAAAATATTCACAAATAATATAAAGCCCATACACAAACGAACACATTGAGACGAGAAAACCAAACAAGCTCACCGCGCGTAAGGGCCAAGTTGTAAAGGAGGTGAGCCCCGCAAGCGCGAGGGTCAACAACTTAAAGGCGCTGTAATGAGTTTGGCCATGTTCGCGCTCGGCAGGCATGTAGGTGATTGGCTCAGACTCAAAACCCACCCAAGCGTAAAGCCCCTTCATAAACCGATTTCGTTCAGGCAATTGGCAAAGCGCATCGACGACAGCGCGATCCATTAAACGAAAATCGCCGGCATCGGGCGGCACTTTGACGCCGCGCGAACCCGCGAGCAGAGAATAAAACAATTTCGTGCCCCAACGCTTACCTGCGCTTTCGTCGGTACGGGTGCCTCTGACTGCGTACACCATATCAACCCCCGCATGCCAGCGCGCCAACATGGCGGGCAGCAACTCTGGCGGATGCTGCAGATCAGCATCCAGAATCATCACCACATCGCCCGTGGCAGCTTCGATGCCGGCCGTGATGGCGGGCTCTTTACCGAAGTTACGTGACAATTGCACAAAGCGAAAACCGGGGTTACACACCCACGCAGCCATCAGGCTGGCAGTGGCATCCCGACTGCCATCATCGACCACGATGACTTCCCAGTTGGCGCCGGTTTGCGTCAGCACCGCCTGCAGGCGCGGCAACAACAGGCCCAAATTATCGTGTTCATTGAACGCCGGCACCACGCAACTCAGCGTTGCACTAGCGATGTCGCGCCCCTGCGCGTGAGAGCTTGACTCGGGCGCAGGCGTGTTAGAAGAGGATGAAATCGATGAGGTCATGGGTCAATGATAACGTTTAACAGAGGGCGCGGAAATCCTCACCGTTCAGGGAAAGGATGTCAACGCGCTTTTTGCAGTGCCAGACTGGCGCTCAGGATTGTCAAAATGATGACTGCCGCGCCCAATAAGGTGCGCGGCGACGGCTCTTGACTGAAAAACCACCAGGCAAAGGCAATCGCGTAGATGGGCTCAAGGGCCACCACAAGCCCGGCACTGCGGGCCGGCAAATGCCGCAAACTCGACACAAACAAAAGATGCGCCAAGCCCGTACAGAGCACACCCAATGCTGCCACCCAGAGCCAATTGGTCAGGCTAATTTGCCTAAGCGAGCCCAGTACCCAGGGCGACATCACCAAAAAAACCACGGCGTTTTGCAGGCCCGCCACAGCGAACGCGTTGACCTCAGTCAAATAGCGCCGATTCAGTACCGCCAGCACACCAAAACTTGCCCCTGACAGCAAGCCCCACAGTAAGCCTTCAGTGCCTAAATTCGACAGCTCAAACGAGGGGGTAATCAGTAGCAGCCCAAGGCTGACCAGCCACAGACGCACCCATTCGGCGCGAGTCACCTTCTCGCGCAGCAGGCCCCACTCAATGAGCGTAATAAAGGCAGGGAAACTAGCAAAACCCAGCGTCGCGATCGCGATTCCACCCACTTTGACCGAAATAAAGAAGGTGACCCAGTGCAATGCTAGGACCGCGCCTGAGCAAAGTAACGCCACCCAGCGCCCGTGACCCAAGACGCTTAAGCGTGGCTGGGCGAGCAAGAGCCGCCCAAACAGGGTCAACGCCAGAACAGCAAACGCCGCCCTTCCCCAAGTAATAAATGCCGGATCGGCTGTGATCAACTCGCCCAACACACCCGTGGCACCGAACAAGACCGCCACCAGATGAACCGCAAATAAAGACTGGGTGCGGGTCAATCTGGCCAGCCTAAGGGGGCAGCCCATCCTGTATAGGTTTTGCGCAGCGGCGTTGCATAATCCCCGCGCTTGCTTGTGCCTAAGCCCAAAGCGGCCAAGGCCTCGGCAAATTTGACGGCAACTGAGACGCCATCAATCACGGGCACGCCCAGGCGCTCAGTGAGGGTGTGGCAAAGTGCAGACATGCCAGCACAGCCCAGCACAATGGCACCACTGCGATCGCGCGCCAAGGCTTCGCGGGCGACATCTTCAATCTGGCGTGTCAGGGGTTCACCACCATCTTCGAGATCTAACACAGCGATGTCGGTGCCGTGCACCCCACGACATTGGTGCTCAAACCCATACCGTTGCACCAAACGCTCAGCAATGATGCAAGTGCGTGTCATGGTTGTAACAACTGAAAATCCAGTTGCAAGCATGCTGGCGGCATGAAATGCTGCCTCGGCGATGCCCAATACTGGTGCATGCGTCGCTTCGCGGGCCGCTTCTAAACCCGGGTCGCCAAAGCAGGCAATCACAATCCCGTCTGGGCGTTGCGCTTGAGCGAGCCGCACTTGTTCGGCCACACCCGCAGCCGCAAAGGCTTCGTCGTAATGCCCCTCAATGGAAAGTGGGCCAAAACTAGGATGCACGGCAATGATTTGCGTGCCAGCGGCGGCAACCGCCTGAGCGCTTTGGGCGATCCCGGCTGTCATGGCATCGGAGGTATTAGGGTTAATAAGGAGTAGTTTCATTTTGAAAGGTCGGTTAACTTTGCTAACTTATGCAAGCATTATGTTGCACCAAATTGGACAAAAATGCCCCAGAATTAAGTCTTGACGCACCAACATATTGCATGAAGTAAAAATCACCCTAAATGAGCGTTGGATTTGACCCAATACTTGCCCACAGAATTTCTTGGCGGTGATCAGTTTGGAAATTCATTTCAACATCTAGCAGCCGTAGCATACATGGCACGCTAATTGCTTAAGATGATACAACGAGGTTGCAATGTTTTTCTAGCAGTAGGCGATCTCGGTCGACATAAACGAGTAAAAAATTTTATTCAGTCACTTTGGCACGAATTCAGTCATTCAATCCTTCGGAGAATCCATGAAAAAGTCTTTTTTGCGCATGTCGCTAATAGCTAGTGTATTGGCCGCAGCCTTTGCTCAACCCGTGTTGGCACAGAATAAAACTCTGACAATCGCCATGACGGCTGCAGATATCCCCAGAACCTTGGGGCAGCCTGATCAAGGCTTTGAAGGCAACCGGTTTACCGGCATCCCAATGTATGACTCACTCACACAGTGGGATTTATCGAAAGCGGACGCAGCCAGCGTCGTGATTCCTGGTGTTGCGCTATCATGGGCAGTTGATGCCACGGACAAAACCAAATGGATTTTCAAATTGCGCCCTGGCGTGAAGTTTCATGATGGTTCGGCGTTCAATGCTGACGCGGTCGTCTGGAACGTGCAAAAGGTTTTGGACAAGAGCGCAGCCCATTTTGACGCCAGCCAAGTCGGCGCCACCGCCTCGCGTATGCCCACCTTGCGCAGTGCCAAAAAAATTGATGATATGACCGTGGAACTCACCACGAGCGAGCCCGATTCGTTTTTGCCCATCAACTTGACCAACTTGTTTATGGCTTCGCCAGCCAAGTGGGACCAAAAGCTTAAGGCTGTTCCGGCCACAGTGACCGACCCAGCCGAGCGTGCCAAGCAAGCCTGGACCGCCTTTGCCGCCGACGCCTCGGGCTCTGGCCCCTTTAAAATGGCTCGTTTTGTACCGCGTGAGCGCTTAGAGCTTGTTGCCAACAAAGACTACTGGGATGCCAAGCGCGTACCGAAAATTGACCGCGTTGTGATGATTCCAATGCCTGAGGCCAATGCACGCACAGCCGCATTGCTTTCAGGCCAAGTTGACTGGATTGAAGCCCCCTCCCCCGATGCGATGCCGCAAATTAAGCAACGCGGCTTTACGATCTATAGCAATCCACAACCCCACGTCTGGCCCTGGCAGCTGTCTTTTGCTGACGGCTCACCTTGGCTAGACAAGCGCGTGCGTCAGGCCGCTAACTTGTGCGTTGACCGCGCTGGCTTGAAGACTTTGCTCGGTGAGATGATGGGCATCCCCAAGGGCACCTTCCCACCCGGGCACCCTTGGTTTGGCACCCCAACGTTTGACATCAAGTACGACCCTGCAGCCGCCAAAAAACTGATGGCAGACGCAGGCTACTCGGCTGGCAAGCCAATGAAGACGAAAGTGCAAATCTCGGCTTCTGGCTCAGGCCAGATGCAACCCTTACCCATGAACGAGTTTGTACAGCAGTCGCTCAAACAGTGTTTCTTTGACATCCAGTTTGATGTGATCGAATGGAACACCATGTTTAACAGCTGGCGCTTGGGTGCTAAAGATCCAGCAGCCAACGGCGCAACCGCGACCAATGTCAGCTTCTCGGCAATGGATCCGTTTTTCGCCATGGTTCGTTTCTCAAGCACCAAGGCGTTTCCGCCCGTTTCAAACAATTGGGGTTATTTTGGCAGCCCCGAGATTGAGCAGTTAGTGACAAATGCTCGCACAAACTTTGACGAAAAAGGGCGTGACGATGCCTTAGCAAAGCTACACGCTAAGATTGTTGACGAAGCCGCTTTCGTCTGGATCGCACATGACGTGGGCCCACGTGCAATGAGCACGAAAGTCAAAAACGTTGTTCAGCCGAAAAGTTGGTTTATTGATATCGCAACGATGACAAAAGACTAATTTTTTTGCGACTACGGCGGCACCGCGAATCGTGGTGTCGCCGTATTTATTTTGTCTGATCACCATCGTCAAGTGCCAACGATCGATTTAAAGATTTTTTAAAGGCTGTTTGTATGCTGAGCTTTATGTTTCAACGGGTTTTATACACCTTGCCCATTATGTTTGGCGTGGCGCTGGTGTGTTTCGCGCTCGTGCACCTTGCGCCCGGCGATCCGCTTGTGTCGATCATGCCGCCCGATGCCTCGCAAGAGTTGCAACAACAGTTGATGGAGATCTATGGCTTTAACAAGTCATATCCAGAACAATTTTTTCGGTGGGGTTGGCGCGCGCTGCAAGGTGACTTAGGGACCTCAATTGCCAGCGGCCGCCCTGTGACTAGCGAGGTCATGCGTGCAGTGCACAACACCTTTAGGCTAGCAGCCGTGGCAACGATGATCGGCTTTATTTTTGGCTGTTTATTCGGCTTCGTAGCCGGCTATTTTCAAAACTCATGGGTAGATAAAGCGGCATCCCTGACCTCGGTCTTAGGTGTCAGCGTGCCGCATTACTGGCTTGGCATGGTGCTTGTGATCATTTTCAGTTCACTGCTGATGTGGTTACCGCCCAACGGCGCTGGGCCCGGCGGCTCATCAGACTGGCAATGGAACTGGGAGCACATTAAGCACTTGGTCTTGCCTGCGATCACGATGAGCGTGATCCCGATGGGTATTATCTCGCGTACGGTGCGTGCGCTTGTCGCAGAAATTTTGTCGCAAGAATTTATTGTCGGACTGAAAGCAAAGGGGTTGACCAATATCGGGATTTTCATGCATGTGGTTAAAAATGCAGCTCCAACCGCTCTTGCCGTGATGGGTTTGCAGTTGGGCTACCTGCTAGGCGGTTCAATCTTGATCGAGACCGTGTTCTCGTGGCCTGGTACTGGCTTTTTACTAAACTCTGCGATTTTTCAACGAGATCTGCCGCTACTACAAGGAACCATCCTTGTACTCGCTACTTTCTTTGTCGTTCTCAACATGATTGTCGATATTATTCAGACCATGCTTGACCCACGTATCGCGCGAGGCTGAACCCATGTTGAACATTACCGTCGATACTAAAAAAATTCCGTCACTCGATATTGAACGCTCGGCTGGCTATTGGCAAAACGTCATGTCGCGCCTAGTGCGTGACAAGGTTGCTATGTTTGCCGCCTTCGTCATTTTGTGCCTGTTAATCATGGCCGTCTTGGGACAATGGATCACCCCATCAGATCCGTACGCCGCCTCAATCATGAAGCGACTCAAACCCATCGGCTTCGAAGGCTACCCCTTGGGCACCGACGAGTTAGGCCGCGACATGCTATCTCGCTTAATGGTGGGCGCACGGCTGTCTCTTTTTATGGGGATCACACCAGTGCTACTGGCGTTTGTGATTGGCTCAACCATCGGCATTATCGCGGGCTACGCGGGTGGCATGCTCAACACCTCGATCATGCGTACG
>JAIPCU010000110.1 GCA_021738045.1 Candidatus Methylopumilus sp.
GCATCAAAGCAATCAAGCGCCTCAACATGCGAGGGCGTTAACCTAAACGCATCTTCGAAACGCTGGGCAGAGTCAATGTATTGGCGCTGATAGATCGTCGACATCAATCCCTGATACCAGCTAAAGACTGGGATTTCAAAAAACGGTTTTTCGCCGATTGCGACTTCGCCTCGACGGTCGGTTGCGATCGGATCAAACAGCAACGCAGCCAGCTTAGGATGAAACGCGCGCATTTGGTTATAGATGGTGTTCGAAGATACCAAGGCAGAATCGCCACCCGCTTTCGCTTGTTGCAAGCACACCAGCCCCACGATATCGCTTGAGTCTGTATGAAAGGTTTGCCGCTCATGCGTTTGATAAATGCGAACGTTCGGGTCTGTCGCCTCGAGACCCATATCAATCACGTGTCCAAGAACATGCCCTTTTGAGTTTTGTGGCCGTGGATTACCCAAATGGGTACCCAGACCAAAAAAGACAGCCGCTGTGAGTTCGGCCGACCACTGCCTGACAGGTAACGAACGAATCAAGGCAAAACCACAGCCGTGCAAGAGCGCATCGTGTATCGCGCGCAGCCTTGGGCCTAGCGTAGGAAGCACAAAGTTTGAGCGACGAATTTGAGTCAGATCCGCACTCAATTGCAAACAGTTGGTCGCCGCAGTTTCGAGCTCTCGCAAATCTTCATCGGTCAGTTCGTGCTGCCAGTGTTGTTTTGTCGACTCTTCAGGCCCAAGCCAAGCACTGGCGCCTTGAATCGCAGGTGGTAACGTATCGGGTCGCATGGTAATGTCCAATCATTGCGCGCTGTCAGACGCCATTCTAAGTCATTCGCCAGCGGCTCAATCCTTCGCCTTACTCTTGATCAGCAGCTCTCATGTCAGACTATTTTGTTGTCGTCGCCTTAACAAGCATAATTTTTATCGCCGCCGGGATCGTCAAAGGCGTGCTGGGTATGGGGCTGCCGACCGTTGCAATTGGGCTCTTAGGCCTTGTCATTGCGCCTGTCGAGGCTGCAGCGATGCTGGTGCTGCCTTCACTCATTACCAACGTTTGGCAATTAATCGCGGGCCCAAACTTCAAAGCACTCAGCAAGCGCTTTAGCACCCTACTCGTGGGCATCTGCTTGGGTACGCCTTTAGGGGTCGGCTTTATTACAAGCGGCAACACTCAGATCGTCACGGCAGGCCTTGGGGCCGTGCTTTCAATTTACGGTGCCTTTGGGCTCAGCGCGGCGCGCCTGACCGCCTCGCCTAAGTCAGAATGGTGGTTATCGCCTGTGATGGGGTTTTGCACCGGTGTTTTGATGGGTGCCACGGGGATTTCAGCTTTACCCGTTGCACCCTATTTCACAGCGCTTGGCTTAAACAAAGATGACCTGATACAAGCTCTTGGCCTATCCTTTACGGTCTCTTCATTCGCCCTAGCCGTAGGTCTGTTTGTCACCGGTCAATTTCAAATGACTGTCGCCGCCGCCTCGTTAGTCGCCTTGATCCCAGCGTTTGCAGGCATGTTTCTTGGGCAAAAGCTACGTAACCGCATGCCTCAAGAGTTATTCAAAAAATGTTTTTTCGGTGGACTCTTAGTACTGGGGGCTTACATGACCTATCGGGCCATCATCTTGATGTAAGCCATCACACCAAACGATAGACGCGCTCTGCTGTACCGCTAAATAAGGCAGTTTTTTCTGCAGCCGAACAATCTTTGGCCAAACGTTTAAAACCGTTCCAGAGCACTTGATAGCTGAACATGCCCTTATCAACCGGAAAATTGCTTTCAAACATGCAGCGATCTGGGCCAAAGAGCTCAACGCAGGTTTCAAAGTACGCACGCCAAGCAATTGCCAACTGTTCAGACGCTGGTGGCATAGGCTCCTGATCGAAGCGAATCCCAAATACCGGCATTCCTGCACCTCCCAGCTTGATCACTGTGTTTGGCAAGCTCGCGACCAAGGCGATGCCAGCACGCCACTGTTTGAACATATCACTCATATCCGCAGCATGAGGCCCAACGCCAACGGGCCCGCCGAAGTGATCCACAATCACAGTGACCTTTGGGTTAGCTTTAGCAAGATCGTAGATCTCACCGAGCTGCGTGTGATACGCCCAAACATCTAGTGACAGCCCTAGCAACCCAAGCTGCACCACGCCTTTACGAAATGCGGTGTCTGCCATCAGCCCCTTGGGCGGGGGTGCTGCAGTGCTCGATTGAACACCCGGGCTGCTGTGCCAAACAACGGGGTTCCGCACACCACGCAAGCGACCACCGGCGCTATGCGCCATCAACTCCAACACAGCAGTGACCTGATCACCCAGTTGCAAGTCTGCGCCCGCCACGATCCCAGCACAGGCACGCGCCGAACCATAAACTCCACTCGCACTCATGGCTGCAATACCGGTCACGAACTCAACTTCGCCCAACGGCGCGAGTGCAGCCGGCCCCTCTGCGCGCAACATCGTCCGGCATTGCACAAATACGGTCGACACCACATTGTGGCCAGCGTTCATATCTGCGAGCAGGTCATGGAACAGATAACGATTATCTTGACGATCCCACAGATGGTGGTGCGGATCCACAATCTTCAGCTCAGGTTCAAGAATCGCCTCGGTACGAAGCGCCAGCCACTCGGGGCGCACGGCGGCATGAGGATTTCTTTCAAGAGTCTCGGCCATGATTTGTTTCACCTAAAAGTCAAGTTAGCTTGCAAAGTCACCTGCTATCAGCGCCCTGACTTGCAACGAGTGTTTACCTTCGTCTCAGAGGTCTACCTCGAGACGAAGGTCTTACCTGTCTACGCGCAGCCTACTTCGCGACGTAATCTTTTGGACGGAACATCTCAAACAGAGTGTTGACTTCAACGTAATCACCTTGGTAGCCACAGCGACCCAAGGGCTTTGCCGCTGCTGTATCAAAAATACCGTCTTTCAAAAATGCATTATTAATGTGCACGCCCACAACTTCGCCAAGCGTCAACCAAGTATTGATTAGCTTGCCCTTGGCATCAGTTAATTGCGTGGTGCTAATGAGCTTGCACTCAAGTGCAGCAATCGCATTGGTAACGCGAGGTGGCTTGACCAAGGTAGAAGCGGTAGCCGCCAAACCAGCAAGCTTCATTTCGTCAACCCCTGGTGCGACCGACGCTGAAGTGATGTTCATTTCTTGGGCTAAGTCAGCACCGCAAAAATTAGCAACGAACTCACCGGTTTCGTCTGCGTTATTACAGCTGTCTTTACGCTCACCGCTCGTGCAAAAGCCAATCACCGGGGGTGACTCAGCAAACGCATTAAAAAAACTGTAGGGCGCTAAATTGACACGACCGAGTTTGTCGATGGTCGAGATCCAACCAATCGGGCGAGGCGCAATGATGGCCTTGAACGGGTTGTGGGGTAGGCCATGGCCTTTGCTCGGTTCGTAAAAATAATCGCTCACGCTGGAATCCTTTATCTTTTTTAGAAAAAACTTATTTGAACCGTCACTCAATCAAAGTGCGACAGGCAAAAAAATCAAAGTCCGCTAGAAAAAACTCTTTTTGAGCTTTTTTCACGGTATCTTCTATAACCGTAGCATAGCGCACCAAAAAACACGAGGGCGCGTGCCTGAACTGGCTGTAAAACGTCAAAAACCGACATCAATCGAATGTTAAAAATCTATATTGTCATTTCGAAACTCTCGCCGTAGACTCTCCTGATAGAGATCCATTCTTTTTTATCCTTTACCCCCCCCGATAGGTCATTAAATGAGCGACCCCACCCGTGACGAAAACTACCGCGGAGTCTTTGATACTACCTTGGGTTTTGGCAATCGCCCTGCTGTGATTGTGGTTGACTTTGTCAAAGCCTACACGACTCCAGGCGCACCTTTTTTTGGTCAGGGTGTTGTCGAGGCCGTTCAACATTCAGTGCCACTACTTGAGGCTGCCCGAGCCGCCAAAGTCCCTGTGTTCTACACCCAAGTGGTTTATCATCCCTCCGGGGCGGACGGCGGCTTATTCTTTAAAAAAGTTCCTGCGCTAAAGCTTTTTGTCAAAGACGCACCCCTCGGAGAAATCGACTCCCTCATTACGCCGCATCCGCAAGACTTCATCATCACCAAGCAATATCCAAGCTGTTTTTTTGGTACATCCTTGAACTCAACCCTTAAAGCACTAGATATCGACACCATCGTGCTGATTGGTTGCTCGACCAGTGGCTGCGTCCGAGCGACCGCAGTCGATGGCATTCAATATGGTTACCGAGTCGTTGTCCCTCGCGAATGCTCTGGTGATCGTCACGAGGGCCCGCACGATGCAGCCCTGTTCGATATCAATGCCAAGTACGGCGATGTTGTACCAAAATCAAACGTAATTAATTGGTTTAGTTCACTGGCGCAAAACTAACATGACAACACCAGCTCTTTCTATTCTTAAGGATTGGCCTCGCTTCTCCATCCAACCTTATCCAGTTTTTTTACAAGCATCCTCTAACCAATTTAGTGATGCAACGGGCGGGACAGGGACTCTGAAGCACTCGCTGCACCGCTATTCAGGTGGCGCCAGGCTCATCGGGTCTGCCCTGCCTGTTTGGACAGCCCCTGGCGATAATCTTGCGCCGTACGCTGCCTTAAAGGTGGTTCAGCCAGGCGACATACTCGTGGTCGCGAGTGCCTCGTATACAGGCTGCGCGCTTTTAGGTGATCACATTATGGGCCTATTGAATAATGCGAAAGCAGCGGGCATGATTACGGATGGTTTGGTGCGCGATCTTGAAGGCTTACGTAACATCAACTTGCCAGTGTATGCTGCCGGCACTTCGCCTTTAGTGCCCACCAAACAAGGGCCTGGCACCGTCGGTTTACCCATCACGCTGGGGTCTGTGGTCATCCACCCTGGTGATCTCGTCATCGCAGATGATGACGGCATCGTGATCATCCCTCCCGCAGAGTTTGCTCGGGTCTCAGACAAACTAATCGCGCTGCGTGAGCAGGATGCAATGCTTGAACAACGGGTTCGCTCCGGTGCGACAGAACCTCCAGACTTTGAACAACTTCTTGAACGCGTTGGCGTTCGATGGCTCGCGCCTGTCACTCCCCCCAAGACACGCTCTAGCGAGTGAGCCGAACGATGAATAAATTAATCATTGAAGTTCGAATTAACGAGTATGCGATGCGCGATGAAAATCCGCACGTGCCCTGGACGCCTGAAGAAATTGGGCGCGAAGCGCGCGCGATTCAAGATGCAGGCGCTTCGATTGTTCACTTTCATGCGCGCGCCGCCGATGGTTCTCCTGCGCACGGTTTAGAGGATTATGCTGCCCCAATCAGAGCAATACGCGCAAATTCTGACCTGCTGATCAATCCGACACTCGGGCAAATCACCAAAGGCGGCAAACTCGAGCGGATCAGCCACATTGAGGCCTTTGCGACTGACCCCATTTTGAAACCTGAAATTGTTGGTCTCGACCCAGGCTCAACCAATATCGATATTTTTGACCAGCAAAATCGACGCTTTATGACTGACGGCAAGGTTTACGTCAACGCGCACGACACCTTAATCGCCTTTACAGAGCGCTTTCGCACGCTCGGGATCAAGCCGGCGCTTGCCTGCTGGAGTATCCCGTTTATGCGCAGCGCTGCGGCCTTAATGGATATGGGTTTAGTAGCCGAGCCTGCAAATTTTTTATTTGTGCATGGCGGGGAAGGCCAACTCGGCGCGCACCCAGCAACAGCTGAAGGGCTTCGCGCTTACACAGACCATCTACCTAAAAATCGACAATGTGAGTGGGCGGTCTGCTGCAAGAGCGGTAATTTGTTTCCGATCGCGCTTAGCGCGATCGCCCAAGGAGGTCATATCGCCATCGGGATCGGTGACTATGCCTATCCTGAACTCGGCTACCCTACCAACGCAGAGTTAGTAGGAGAGATCGTCAACTTAGCAAAAACTGTCGGGCGCGAAGTCGCCACGCCCGCCGAAGCACGAGGGATTTTGGGTATTCACCCAAGGCCTTGAGGAAAGCCCGGTTTTTGCAGTGCGGTATTTTCGGTACGTCGCCCAAGGCCTTAATGAAAAGACTGGTTATCGCAGCGCAAAATTAAAGTTTTAGGTACTATTTCTGACATATACAGAATTTCCGTAGCTCGTATTTTTAAAAAAACTAGAGACAATCACCATGCAAACTACACATTCGGCCCGCGTTCAAGTTTTTTGGCAGCCCGGCTGCTCGTCTTGTTTACGTACCAAAGAGTTTCTAACGAAACAAGGGATCGACTTTGAGTCGATCGACGTGCATAACGACCCCACCGGAATGGATAAATTACGCGCCTTAGGTGCCCGCAGCGTGCCGGTTGTGGCCCTCGGTGGTAAGTTCACCATGTGTCAGTCATTTAACGATGTGATCAAGTTTTTAGATCTCAAAACGAAGTTAATGGATCCCTTGCCTCCAGAGCAGCTCGTCGCCAAGTTAGACATCGTCTTGCAGACCACTATTCGGTTGATCCAGCAATTCAAACCAGAGCAATTGCGCGAAAACTTTCGCAATCGCAACCGCAATCCAGCAGGCACGGCTTTTCATATTTTTCGAGTCGCACAAATGGGTGTTGAAGCCGCCCATCAAATCGATCTGAAATTTGAAAGCTTCAACGAAGTGGCGCCCGATGACTGGAACGCAAGCGATTTAGCAAAGTGGGGCGAAACCGTACGTGCTGAGCTGCTCGCTTGGTGGGCAAAAGAAGATAACCGTAGCCTTGACTACCTTGTATCCACATATTACGGACGCCGGACAATGCACGATGTCTTTGAGCGCACGGCTTGGCATGCAGCTCAACATACGCGGCAAATGACCCTGATGCTTGAAACCTATGGGATCACACCTGATCGCCCCTTAAGCGCTGAAGACTTAAAAGGTCTGCCCGTTCCTGATGAAGTTTGGGATCGCTAAGGTCACCGTCATCGCCCATGAGCGCGATACATCACGATCGTGCTCGCTTTCAAATTGCTTTAGAGTCCATGATGAAATCTACTTTCTACAGAGACGTAAAACGCGCCTGCTTATTCAGCAGCTTTCTTGCCTGTTTAGGGCTCAGCAGCGCGATGCCTACGGCGTACGCACAGGATGATTATCCCAATCGTGCGGTTCGTATTGTTGTGCCATTTTCACCAGGCGGCGGTGGGGATGCTGTCGTCCGCTACATGAGCGACAAACTCGCCGAGCGACTCAAGCAACAAATTATTGTTGAAAACAAGCCTGGAGCCTCGGGCTTTATTGGTGCACAAATTGTTGCAACTGCGGCCCCCGACGGTTACACACTGCTAATGGGTTTTGATGGCGGTATTGTGGTTGCGCCTAACATGCTCAATGCACCGTTCAATCCAGTCACCGATTTTGCACCAGTGACTAAACTCAATGATGCCACGATTATCTTGGTCGCTAATCCAGCTGTCCCTGTTAAAAATATTAACGACATTGTGGCACTGGCAAAATCTAAACCTGAGGGGCTTCAGTTCAGTTCGTCTGGGCCGGGTACAACACCTCACCTCGCGGGCGAACTCCTGGCCCTTCGCACCGGTATCAAGCTGTCGCACATTCCTTATAAAGGTGGTGGCCAAGCAGTCACGGATGCAGTTGCTGGACATTTCCCTATTTTCTTTACCGTGGTGCCTACCGTTGCGAGTTACATCAAACAAGGTCGATTGATTGCTATCGCAGTGGCAGGAGACAAGCGCTCACCGGCTTGGCCTGATATCCCCACAATCGCTGAATTGGGCGTTCCGGATTTCAATGTCAGCTCTTGGTATGGAATTTTGGCTCCGGCCAAAACACCTAAAGCCATTGTCGATCGCTTGCAGAGAGATATCGCAGCGGTTTTAGCGATTCCAGAGGTGCGCGACCGTTACCTGAACAATGCCTTCGATCCAATTGCCAGCACCCCAGAGGCGTTTGCCGCCCAAATCAAAGCTGACTATGCACGCTGGGGCCAAGTGGTAAAAGATGCCAACCTTAAGCCATAACACGCCGCCATTCACAGAAACGCACCCTCACCTTCAACACCGACCCAACAATCAATAACGGGAGCCACAAGATGTCAAACCATAACACTCGTTCATCCAGTACCAGCATCTCGAGACGGACTTTACTCAAACGCGGCGTCGCCGGAGCCTTTGTCATCTCAAGCCCCTGGATGACAACTAGTGCGCGTGCGGCGGGCCAACTGACTGTCGTCTTAAATCAAGGCTTACTCGCTAAACTTTGGATCGACGAACTCAATCCCCGCTTTGAAAAAGAGACGGGTGCAAAACTTAATATTCAGCAGTCTGTCACTGGTGCGATGCTCGCCATGCTCAAAACGCAAAAGGATAACCCACCGGATTTAATGCAATTTTCTGAGGCAGGTGTGTTTCAAGCGCGAGATCAGGGGTTGCTCAAACAATATAAAACATCCTCAATTCCAAACTGGAAATTTTTGCGTAAAGAATTCAATATGGCTGACGACTTTTCGGCAGGCATGATCGATGCGATGAACACTATTTTTTACAATACAAATGTCATCAAAACAGAGCCGACGTCTTGGGCAGAACTTTGGAACGTTTCGAATAAAGGAAAAATCGCGATTCCCCCCGCGACTTGGAACAACGGCATTCGAATGATTGTGACGGCGTCGCAAGTCGCCACCGGGTTACCACTAGACAAAGCACAGTACGATTTTCAGTCTGGCATCAAACATCTGGCAAATCTCAAAAAAAATGGCGCGGTGGTGTATAACGATGCGCCTCAAGCCCTGCAAATGATGCAAAGCGGACAAGTACCACTCGTGCCGTTTTACGTGGCCTTCGCGGCTGGCCTCGTCGCAAAAGGCGCCCCGATCGCGCCCGCTGTAAATTTAAAAGAAGGCAAGCACGGAGAAATTGTCGGACTCAACATGCCGGTCAATGCCAAAAATGTCGAGCTCGCTCAAGCGTATGTGAATCTAAGTCTTGAAAAAGAGTTTCAGTCAAAAATTGATAGCGTCTTGCGCGCACGTTGTGCTCATATTGACGTTGTGACGTCGCCCGACACGCTGAAACTCATCGGTGATCCAGCCAATACGACGTATGCTGACTGGGCGTTCTTATCAAAGAATCGACCAAAAATGACTGAGATGTGGAACGAAGTGTTCGGCTAAGAACGGGCGTGCGTGTCTTTTCTGAGGTATTCAGTCAATGCCTTTGACGTCAGCAAGTTTCTCGAGATCACCGCTTTCTTTCTGGATGCGCTACCGCTCGGGAATCTTGTTGCTCGCTCCTCTGATTGTTTTTTTACTGTGCTTTTATGTGATCCCGCTGACAAATTTGCTGGCGCAAAGTTTTTCTTTTTCTTCGGGTGATACGAATCGACATGATGGCTGGACCTTTTATCAGTATCTAAGAACTTACGATAGCGCACGGCTTGGTAGAGTACTGAGTCGAACGTTTCGTATTTCGTTCATTACCGTCCTGATTACGCTCGTTGCGTCTTACCCGCTGGCTTTATTGCTTTTACGTGCAAGTCGGCGCCTAAAAACGGTCATTTTAATACTGACTTTTGTATCGCTGGCCTCTAGCTTAATTGTTCGTAATTATGGCTGGGTGGTTGTACTGGCCGACGGCGGTGCCCTCAATAGCGTGCTGATCGGTCTTGGCTTGATCAATCAACCCATTCGCTTTATGTACTCAGAAGGCGCAATCATCGTCGG
>JAIPCU010000111.1 GCA_021738045.1 Candidatus Methylopumilus sp.
AACCGCTGATTTTACAAATTGGATCCTTCAACGGCCACGCGCCCGCCGACGGCGAGCTCGCAGAGCGCTATGAAGTGCTTGAATACTGGAACGCTGCTGACAAAGGCGCCTTCTTGCGCGAGCATGCCAACCGCATTGAGGTCATTGCCACGACCGCCAACTTCGGTTGCAGCACTGAAATTATCGCGGCACTTCCCAAGCTGCGTGCGATTTGCACCTGGGGGGTCGGTTACGACAAAATCGATCTTGACAGCGCCGCAGCTCGCAAGATTCAAGTCAGCACGACACCTGATGTTCTCAATGATTGTGTGGCCGATATCGCCTGGGGCCTGCTGCTCGCCTGCGCACGCAATATTGGCTGGGGTGATCGCTTCGTACGCGAAAACCACTGGGAAAACAAAACCGGCACCCTTCCCCTTGGCGCACGCGTGAGCGGCAAAAAACTGGGCGTCGTGGGCTTAGGCCGTATCGGCGAAGCAATCGCACGCCGCGGTTTAGGGTTTGATATGGCTGTCTCGTATCACAACCGTAAACCACGCACAGATGTGCCTTACACCTATCAGGCCTCGTTGCTCGAACTTGCCCGTGAAAGTGACTTTCTGGTGCTTGCCACGGTTGGCGGCGCCAGTACTAAGCACCTCATCAACGAAGAGATCATGCGCGCACTTGGCCCCTCAGGTCGCCTGATTAATATCGCGCGTGGTTCGGTGATTGACGAACCAGCGATGGTCCGCCTGTTAGCCTCTGGCGAGCTCGGTGGCGCTGGGCTTGACGTGTTTGAACACGAACCCAAAGTGCCAGATCAGCTAAAAACACTCAACAATGTCGTATTGATGCCACATGTGGCAAGTGCCACGCACGAAACGCGTCGCGCCATGACTGACTGCGTACTGGATAACCTGCATAGCATGTTTACGCAGGGCAAGCTGGTGACACCGCTCATTTAAGTCGCGTGTCGCACCAAGGGATCTTCGGATAAATCAGCTTGCGTTTTCAGCTGATTATCGTGTGCGAAGTCATGTACAAACTGCCAGGCCAAGGGCTCAAGATCCCGCAGACGACCGTCCACCACGACGCAACGCTGCCCCTCAAGGGTTGAAGGTACAGCATAAGGCGAGTAAGAGATGTAGCCGCCTAGAGTGCCAGGCGGACGGTATGGCGCCAGCACACCGGCAAGCCGCTCGGCCCAGTCGCTGGGCCTGAATGTAGTACCTGATTCTGTCACACCATAAATGACAAAATAACGAACTTCTGCTGTCATGCACAACCCGTGTCGCCAATTCAGAGCCCGCAAACTTCTGATTCGCGCCTCTGTCGCCTAGATTGTATATGATTGATGTTTTACAACCCGATATGCGATCCTGCATCACGGGCATCTTACGGAGCCTTGGCCATGACATCTGCCCTTTCCAATACGTATTCCCGTCTTCCAGTAGCCTTTACTCATGGTAAGGGCGTTTGGCTATGGGATACCAAGGGCCGACGCTATCTCGACGCGATGGCAGGCATTGGCGTGTCATGCTTAGGGCATGCTCACCCCAAACTGGTGGCTGCAATCAGCGAACAGGCTGCGCGTGTCATTCACGTTTCAAATTTATACGAAGTGCCCGAACAAGAAGAACTCGCTCAACGCATGACAAAAATGTCAGGCATGACTGAGATCGTGTTTGGTAACAGCGGCGCCGAAGCCAACGAAGCGGCCATCAAACTGGCACGCTACTACGGCTACAAAAAAGGCAACGATCTGCCCACCATCATCACCATGGAATCCTCATGGCACGGCCGCACCATCGGCACGCTTGCAGCGACCGACAGCGAGAAAGCGCGCACTGGTTTTGGCCCGTTACCTGGTGGTTTTATCAAAGTCGCGTACAACGACATCGCCGCCATCAAAGCGGCTGGTGACGCTGAGCCGCGCGTGGTGGCGGTCTTACTTGAAGTGTTGCAAGGTGAAGGCGGCATTCGTCCCACCGACATACAAAATCTAAAAGACTTGCGCGCGCTGTGTAATGAGCGCGGCTGGCTCATGATGATTGACGAAGTGCAATCAGGCATTGGCCGCACCGGTAAGTGGTTGGCACATCAATGGGCCGATATTCTGCCCGACGTCGTCGTCTTTGCAAAAGGCTTAGGTGGTGGCGTGCCCATCGGCGCGATCGGCGCTTGCGGCCCGGCCGCGGGCGTTTTGGGCCCGGGCAGCCATGGCACCACCTTCGGTGGCAGCCCCCTCGTCAGCGCCGCGGGTGTTGCTGTCCTGCGCGCCCTCGAAGAAGAAAAACTTCTTGAAAACGCTGCAACGGTTGGCGCCCACCTGAAAGCCGAGCTTGGCAAAGCCTTGTAAGGCACGTCAGGCGTGCGCGAAGTGCGAGGTCAAGGCCTGATGTTAGGTATCGAGCTTGAAAAGCCCTGTGGCGTGTTGACGATGCGTGCGCTTGAAGCAGGCTTGCTGATTAACGTCACGCGCGACCGCGTAGTGCGTCTGTTACCCCCACTCATCCTCACCACCCAAGAGGCCGACGAAATCGTCAAGATTTTGGTGCCGCTGATCAAGGCGTTTAACGCCGAAACTGCCTAACCTGCACTGACACGGCCTGGCGCTCAAACATAGCGTGAGGTCGTGCGGCCCAGGCCTGACAACTTTATCGAGTCCCTCATGTCAAACGCCGTACCTACCGCCGGCCCGCTTCGGCATTTTCTGCAGTTGCAAGATCTCAGCACCGACGAACTGCTCTATGTGCTTGAGCGTGCCAAACTCATCAAAGACAAATTCAAGCGTTACGAACCCCATCGCCCGCTGCACGATCGTACGTTGGCAATGGTCTTTGAAAAAGCCAGTACGCGGACTCGAGTCTCTTTTGAAGCGGGCATGTATCAGATGGGTGGTTCAGTCATTCATCTCACCACCACCGATTCGCAGCTAGGTCGCTCTGAACCGATTGAAGACACTGCTCGCGTTGTGTCACGCATGGTTGACCTTGTGATGATTCGAACCTTTGAGCAAACGCGTCTTGAAACCTTTGCCGCACACTCGCGCGTGCCGGTCATCAATGGTTTAACCAACGAGTTTCATCCGTGCCAGATTTTGGCCGACGTCTTCACGTATATCGAGACGCGCGGCAGCCTGAACGGCAAAATCGTCGCGTGGGTCGGTGACGCCAATAATATGGCCTATACCTGGATTCAGGCTGCCGAACTATTAGGGTTCACGCTTCACGTCTCTGCACCCACCGGCTACCTACTTGATCCGACCCGCTTGACCTCGGTCAAGGCCGGCGTGGTCAAAGAATTCGCCGATCCCAACGAAGCCTGCAAAGGCGCCCATCTTGTCACGACCGATGTCTGGACCAGTATGGGCTACGAGGCCGAAAACGAAGAACGCCGTAAGGCCTTTGCAGACTGGTGCGTCGACCAAGACATGATGGCACAGGCAACCCCAACGGCTCTCTTCATGCATTGCTTGCCAGCACATCGCGGCGAAGAGGTGACCGCTGAGGTCATCGATGGGCCGCAAAGCGTGGTGTGGGACGAGGCCGAAAATCGTCTGCACGTCCAAAAGGCACTGATGGAGTTCTTGTTACTTGGGCGTCTGGGCTAAGACACACGGTCTAGCGCGCGCGTCAGGCCGACGCAACCGGCCCAACGCTAAGGTCTGAGCGATGAAACCCAACCTAGCGCTAGCGTCTGTGAGCGATAGAACATCCATTGAACTAACGCCTAGACTCAGGCTAGCGGGCTTCCGTTAAAATATTGTCTTCTGTTAATGATTCAGTCAACGTAGAGCACCTTATGAGCGATATCAAAAAAGTAGTCTTGGCCTATTCAGGCGGCTTAGACACCTCTGTCATTCTTAAATGGCTGCAAGACACCTACCAGTGCGAAGTCGTCACTTTCACCGCTGATATCGGTCAGGGCGAAGAGCTCGAACCAGCACGTGCCAAGGCCATTAAGTTCGGTATCAAACCAGAACAAATCTTTATCGATGATTTGCGCGAAGAATTTGTGCGAGATTTTGTGTTTCCAATGTTTCGTTGCAACACCGTCTACGAGGGCGAATACCTGTTAGGTACGTCGATTGCCCGTCCGTTAATCGCCAAGCGTCAAATCGAAATCGCCCGTCAAGTCGGTGCTGATGCCGTCTCTCACGGCGCAACCGGCAAAGGCAATGATCAAGTGCGCTTTGAGCTTGGTTACTACGCCCTTGAACCTGGCATTAAGGTCATTGCCCCCTGGCGCGAATGGGATTTAGTCTCGCGCGAAAAACTTTTGCAATACGCAGAAGATGCTGGTATCGCCATCGATATGAAGCACAAGCAAGGCGGTGCGCCCTACTCAATGGACGCCAACCTGCTGCACATTAGCTTTGAAGGCCGTCACCTTGAAGACCCAAAGGCAGAAGCCGAAGAATCCATGTGGCGCTGGACGGTCTCGCCAGAGGCCGCCCCAGACAAAGCCGAGTACCTCGACCTTGAGTTTGAACACGGTGATGTGGTGGCACTCAATGGCGTGCGCCTCTCGCCAGCTCAGGTGCTGACAAAGCTGAATGAACTGGGTGGCAAGCACGGCATCGGCCGTCTGGATTTGGTCGAGAACCGCTACGTGGGCATGAAGTCACGCGGCTGCTACGAGACCCCAGGCGGTACGATTTTGCTCAAAGCCCATCGTGCCATTGAATCAATCACGCTCGACCGTGAAGTCGCACACTTAAAAGACGACCTCATGCCGCGCTATGCCAGCCTGATTTATAACGGCTATTGGTGGTCACCAGAACGTCGTGCCATCCAAGCTTTGATCGACAGCACGCAAAAAGAAGTCAACGGTTGGGTGCGTCTGAAGCTATACAAAGGTAACGTCTACACCGTGTCGCGCGACTCAAAAGATACTCTGTTTGATCAAACCATCGCGACCTTTGATGATGACGGCGGCGCCTACAACCAAGCTGACGCAGCGGGCTTTATCAAGCTCAATGCCTTACGCATGCGCATCGAGTCACGCGCTGGCCGCAAACTGTAAAGCGGCTCGAAGGTGCATCACATCGCTCAAAGATCAAGCGAGGTGATGCGCGTCTCGCAGCAAATCGAGCAGCTCCTACAGGGGCCACGCTCAACGCAGTTGATTAAAGCGATCCAGACGCGTTAACTGGGCACCCCTGCGGGTGCCCGGAAACACCACCGTCAAGCGAGCGCCTGCAAATTGAGGACAACTCACTAGGTTCCACCACGCACCATGGGCACGAGCAATTTCTCGCACGATGGCGAGCCCTAAACCCGAGCCGCCTTGGGGGGCGTCAGGTGAGCGATAAAACGCTTCAAACACGCGCCCCTGCTCTTGGGTACTAATACCGGGGCCATCGTCTTCAACCGCCAGAGTGGGCGGCGTCGACGTGACGACTAGCCGTATGTAGTGCGCACCGGTGGCATAGCGCAACGCATTGTCAATCAGATTACCCAGCAGCTCGTCGAGCAAAATCGGATCACCCTCAACCCAAACCGAATGCTCGGGCGCCTCGAGTTGCAAGGTAATGCCGGCCTCGTTCGCGCGCGACAACCATTCAGCACCACTCGTGCGCACCCATTCACAAAGATCCATTCGCAAAAAATGATCTTCCGGACGCGCCTCAGGATCAACACGGGCGAGCACTAGCAGTTGTCGCCCCAGACGAATCATGCGATCGCTGACTTGTTTAATGCGCTCTGCACGTTCGCGAAGGTCGGCAGATAAGGGCTTAGCAAGCATTAACTCAGACTCAAGCTTTAAACCTGCCAGAGGTGTTCTAAGCTGATGGGCTGCATGACCAACAAAACGGCGTTGTGCTGCCAGCGTATCGTTTAGGCGTGCCAACAAATCGTTGGTGTGGCGCACGAGCACTTCAAGCTCACGTGGCAGCCCCTCAGCCTTTAATTGACCTAAGTCGTCAACCGAGCGCTGCGCAATATCGAGAGAGAGTTGATTGACTGCGCGCATCCCCGAGCGAACACCTCGCACCACCACCCAAATACACAGGGCAATCAACACAAGCTGTCCCAAAACCATCAACCAGAAAATATCTTCTAGTTGCCAGTCAGACATCTCGATTTTATGTGTGATGATCCAGGTCGCCACTAGGTCAAGGCCGACCAACAGCACGATGGGCGGTAACAAGCGTAGCGTCAAGCTGCGCGCCAGTGTGCCCGAGGCTAAGAATGCGAGCTTAGTCATGAAATACAACCTCTCGTTTGCTGAACCCCAGAGGCTAAGAATGTGAGCTGTGACATTACCCAGACTCTCGTGATTGCTGAGCACTAGACTTGAGGGTAGATCGCGTCGTCATCGTCGACCTTGATTTGGCGTGCAACAAGCGCTAAACCGCTTCAACTTCGAGAAGGTAACCAAAGCCGCGTACAGTCTGGATGGCAGCGCCCTTACCTTCAAGGCGTTTACGCAGCCGATAAATGTAGACCTCAACGGCATTTTCGCTGAAGTCAGAATCAAGCGCCGAGAGGCCTTGCACGATTTGCTGTTTGGTCACGACCTTGCCGGCGCGCACCATCAGCATTTCAAGCACCGAGAGCTCGCGTACCGACAGGGCCAGTCGTTGACCTGCAACCCTGCACTCACGATGGGCCGTATCAAAGGACAAATTACCAAACTCAATCAACGACCGCGCCACACCTAAATGGCGCCTCGCCAAGGCACGCACGCGCGCCGCCAATTCGGCGAGCTCAAAGGGCTTGGTCAAATAGTCGTCGGCTCCTGCATCAAGCCCAGCGACTCGATCAGCAAGGCCATCACGGGCAGTTAGCACTAAAACAGGGATTTCGCTGCCCTCGCCACGCAACGAGATCAGCACCTGCAAGCCATCAATCAGGGGCAAATTCAGGTCGAGCACCAACAAGTCGTAAGCATGGTTTGCTAAGGCGGCGAGCGCCCGCTTGCCATCTGCCAACCAGTCGGTTGCATAGCCTTGATCTGTTAAAAATTCTTGCAACGCGCGCCCAAGCGTCGCGTCGTCTTCAATGACGAGGACTCTCATAGGGCGAGTGTACATCTTAGGGGGTACTGGTGGGTGCTACAGGGGTCGAACCTGTGACCTACGCCTTGTAAGGGCGCCGCTCTACCAACTGAGCTAAGCACCCTAAGATATAACTGAGCGTTTTGGAACTGCACAAAACGATACCGTGAACAAAGGGCTAATGCTGGGGCATAAAAAAATGCGTAGCGCATTATAGCGAAACGCATTTTTTTAGCAAATTGAAGCGCGTTAGTTCAGTGCGTCTTTCAGTGCCTTGCCTGGACGAAACTTTGGCACTTTTGCTTTTTTGATTTTGATGGCTTCACCAGTGCGTGGATTGCGTCCGGTACGAGCCGCGCGTTGTGACACTGCAAAGGTACCAAAACCAACTAGCGTAACCGAGTTACCTTTTTTAAGTGTTGCCTTGATTGCGGCGATCATCGCGTCAAGCGAACGGCCTGCAGCTGCTTTAGAAATATCAGCTTTTGTTGCGATGTGATCAATCAATTCAGTTTTGTTCATATTGTTTATTTCCTTGGTGGTAGCAAAATCATCTGCTTAAAAAATGCAAAACTTTGCGTTAATTTACTAGCCTTTCAGCTGACTGCGAATACATAAAAACGCCTGCTTGTGCATGCACGATCACGAAACGTTGGCTTTTGTAACGCCTCAATGCGTCAGCAATAATTAAGCCACTGACAGCAAGGGCTGTCAATAGAAACCGCCTTGAGAACCGCATTTTCATTACGATTTCTCTTTGGTACACTCAAAGGAGTATTGCGCGATTAGGATTTACCCTAGCACGATTAAATATTTTTTCGGTCTCGCTGCGCCTGCGCGCCTAAAAATCTAAACTGATCGACGAGTCATTCAGCAAGGTGTCAGCAAAAAACAGTTTTAGATCACGCCACTCGTTACGCGGCACCGCAAGCAGCAAACGCTTGTGCAAAATCAGCGATCAAATCGTCTTGATCTTCAATGCCCACCGATAAGCGAATCAAGCCATCCACGATGCCCATCTTGGCACGCAAGTCAGGGCCCATCTCATAATAAATCGTCTGCGCAGCAGGTAACGCAAGCGTGCGCGTGTCGCCCACGTGCGTCGCCAAAATTGCCACTTGAAGATGATTTAAAAACTCAAGGCAATCGATACCCGCCACCAACTCAACCGCAATCAGCATACTGAACTTGCCACCAAATAACTGTGCGGCGCGGGCATGCTGAGGATGATTTGTCAGCCCCGGGTAAGCAACGCGCTGGACTCCTGGGTGCTTGGATAAAAACGTAGCGAGCGCCATCGCGTTGCTGCAAATTTTATCGAGCCGTAACGCTAGGGTCTCGGCACCAACGGCAATTCGATGCGCTGCATCGGCCGACAAGGTGCCGCCCATGTCGCGCAAACCTTTCTTTTTGATCTGCGTGATCGCCCAGCCCGTTGCCGGACCTTTTTTATAAATATCCAGAATATTGCTGTATGCGGTCCAGTCAAACAGACCGGTGTCGGTCAATGAACCACCCAGCGCATTGGCATGCCCACCGATATGCTTGGATAGTGCGTTCATCACAATTGATGCACCAACCGCCTTAGGTCGAAACAACCAGGGTGAGGTCACTGTGTTGTCGACGACAAACACTAATTGATGCTTTTGGCACAACTGTCCTAAGCCAACCAGGTCAGCGACCTGCGTACCGGGGTTAGCGATGGTCTCGGTAAATAGCATTTTTGTGTTTGGGCGAATCGCCGCGGCAAGGGCCTGCGCATCGGTTGGATCAACAAGCGTGATCTCAATCCCCAACAGCTCGAGCGTACCAAACAAGCTGTTGGTGTTACCAAAGATAAACTGGCTTGAAAGCAGATGATCGCCCGCGCGCAGCAGTGTCGTAAACAACGCCGTCAACGCGGCCATCCCCGTGGCAAAAGACAGGCTTGCGACACCGTCTTCCATTTTGTTGATTTTCTTTTCGAGAGCATCGCTTGTGGGCGTGCCTTGACGCGCGTAGGTGTAGCCCGGTTTACCCTGAAATACCGCAGCCAGTTCACGCGCGTCAGAATAGGCGTATTGCGTTGAGGTATGAATAGGCTTATGCACCGCACCATGTTCGATCGAAAGCTTGCGATCGCCGTGCAAGATAGTGGTTGTAAAGCCTTGTTGGGCAGATTTCTTTGACTCAGTCATGACACATTCACTTTAAAAAAATAATCTTCACTCGCAAGCAAAATAGACTTAGCTCATTGGATACATGCGAGAACATAAGCTTAGCTCACTGGATCCAGGCGAGGGTATCAGCTGAGCTCGATAGGACGAGGCTGCGATTGGTCTAGGCTAAGAAGCAAGCTTGGCTAACCGAGACTGATCTGGCAAACAAGCTTCACTCTCGAAGCTTAGTTTACCCCTGTCGCTGACGGACAGTCTCGTACAGGCACACTGCCGTTGCCACACTAACATTCAGGCTTTCAACGCTGCCTAACATGGGGATGGTGACGAGTTCGTCGCAGGTTTCGCGGGTGAGTCGACGCATGCCCTCACCCTCAGCGCCCATCACCCAGGCCATCGAACGCTTGCCGTCGGTTTGATGAATGCTTTGTGTCGCGGTGTCGTCAGTGCCCACAAGCCATAAGTCGCGATCTTTCAGTTCGCGCATGGTGCGCGCCAAATTCGTCACCATCAA
>JAIPCU010000112.1 GCA_021738045.1 Candidatus Methylopumilus sp.
TGGTCTTACCGGCACCGTTGGGGCCAATCAATCCACAGACCTTATTGCGGGGTACATCAAAACTGACAGAGTCTAGTGCGACGATGCCACCAAACCGCACCGTAATATCTTTGACATTCAGCAATGCTGACGCTGACTGGTTCGACAAATCCGTTCTCCAAGACTAACTCGAAATGTTTGTTTAACAATTTCTAAATGCGGTGCGTTGATTGTTGTTTCAACGGCCTACACTTGTAACTTAAACAAGCTTTTTTATTAAATGCGCAGATGTGAAAGTACGTTGGAAATTGATATTGGTCAAACGCTTTTATATTTGCGGGTTTTCTCTTAATCGTTTTCCCTGATGTTCAATCCAGGGATCACTCATGCATTGCCCTAACGGCGTACGCGGCTACCCTGACGCTGTGCAGGGCGAGCAACGACTCACGGATCACGCGGCTTTTTTTGCGCTCGCGTGAGAAGCCGACGCCGCACCCGTAAGTGCCTTAAGCAACGCGCCAACAGGCTGCTGATCAAGCGTAAAACAGGTGTTGGCCAACTCGGCGGCCGAAATATTCAACTGACCAAAACTACAGCAGTCAGCGCCTTTGACAATCAACTCAGCATCGGTAAGCGGATATTCTTTGCTGCCACGCAGTTTTTCAACCCGACGTTTGAGCACCGTGCCGTCCTTGAGATGAACGGTTAACTCTGCCCAGCGAGGATACAGAGGTGGCGCACCTTCTGTGACGTTGACTTTGGGTAAAAAGGCCTGAATAGCAGCACGCTGAACCGCTGCATCTTCAAAGGTTTTGAGTACCACTGCACCGTCGTGCAAGGCCGCGGTGACAGCGTACTGCATGCTGAACTTACCCTCTAAACCGGTTTGCGGCCGGCTATGAATCAAGGGCACCGTGGCACGATAGTTTGTTTGAATATCCACGTGATCAAGTTGCTCGAACTTAAATGGCGTGTCTTTCAGCATATCAAGCAAACCGTCAATCGTGCGATGCGTGGCGTAGCACAGAGGATATTTCTTAATTTCGATACCGCTGCGCTCGATCTCAAGCGGCACGCTACCCAATTGGTCAAGCTCTACATGCAGATCCATCTTGTCGGCGTACAGCGTGGTGTAGCCCTGATCGCCATCCAGCGCCTTGGCCGAGGCATCAAATCCAATTTTCGCCAACATAACTGCGCGCAGCGCTACGGCATTGGCTTGACCTGCCTGAAAGGGCTTAGACATCGTGCCAAAGTTTTGGCGAGTGCCTGCAATCTGCGAAACTGTGATGCCCAAGGCGTTCACGATCTGTGCGTGATTCAGTTTTAACAAATGCGCACACGCCACCGTTGCACCAAAGGTCGCAATGGAGGCCGTTGAATGCCAACCCTTAGCGTATTGTTCATCCACGATCGCCCGCGCCAAGCGTAAGGTCACTTCAAAACCAACAATGTACGCGTTGATAATGTCGCGTCCTTGTGACTGCAGCGTTTCGCCTAACGCAATCACAGCAGGCAAAATCGCTACGGTTGGATGACCGCGTAGCGGTGAGGACACATCATCAAAATCCAAGGCATGACCCATCGTGCCGTTGACCAAAGCAGCCATCTCTAGCGATAGTTTTTGGCCTGTCGCCCAAACCGTAGCCATTTGCGGGCCAGTTTGCCCCTGCGCATATTGAAGGCTAAGTTGCGAGGCGGGCTCTCGCACGCCCGCGATCGCACAGACGACCGTATCGAACAGCGCCCGCGCTGCAACATGTCGACTTTCAGGTGTGATTGTTGTGGGATCAAAATTCACCACAAACGAAGCAATTTTTTCACTGGCGGTTTGAGTCATAGAAATCTCTGATTGTTTGTCTCGGTGCAGGCTTTGCTAGCGTCAGCAAGACCCGCTACTTTTTTGATATATTTTGAGCCGAGTTTAACGCAAGTCAGCGACACGCTGGTCAGTGCCTAGTCGAACCTGAATGCGTTTGATTGGTGTGTTTGCCGCGTCGCTTATATTTAGGCTCTGGCGTCATCGAACCAAAGTGCTTCAACGAAGATTGCTAGTCATCTAGGGTTTTCTTAGGCATACTGAACCTTCAGCGGTTGGCACAGGTCGCGCTTCGCGCTTTTTATAAAAACCACATAAAGGGATTCTCTTTACGAATCCATGACACTGCAGAGACAAAAAATATGTTTTCAATGATCCGAAAGACCAGAATTTTTATCCTTGTCAGCTTGATCGGTGCTTTATTTTTAAGCCCGGCACAGGCGCAGCCCTACCCCAACCGCGACATCACTTTTATTGTCCCCTACGGCCCCGGTGGCTCAACTGACCCGATTTCTCGCCAGTTTGCGAGTCAACTCGAACAAGCGCTCAAGGTCAGCGTTAACGTCGAAAACAAACCTGGGGGCTCAGCCACCATCGGCACGGCAGCGGTCATTCGGGCCAAGCCTGATGGCTATACGCTAGGGCTCACCTCAAACAGCGTTCTCGCTTATCAACCGCTGGTCAACAAAGCACTAGCCTGGAAAGGCCCAGAAGATTATCAATCAATCATCAAGCTCGTCGATCTGCCCACCATCATTGCAGTGCGCGCTGACTCACCGTGGCAGAACTTTGAAGATTTTATGGATGCCGTGCGCAAAAATCCCGGAAAAATCCGCGCAGCGGTTTCGGGCTATCGCACGACCCCAGATTTGGCGATTCAAGAATTAAACAAAATCGCCCAAGTGAGAATTGCTACCATCCCGTTCACTGGGGGTGGCGGTGAAGCCCTGATCGCACTGCTTGGCGGCCGAGTCGAAGCGAGCACCGGCTATGCCCCGACCATGTTGCCGCATGTACAAGCCGGCAAGATTCGGATTATTGCTTCGTTTACGAAAGACAAATATTTTGCGTTTCCAGAAGCAAGCTCAGTCGTGCAATCTGGGTATAACGTCACCCTACCCGCCTCGTATGGCATCGTGGCACCCAAAGGGATGCCAAACGAGATCAAAGACAAAATCATCGCCACCTCCCTTGCTATCGGAAACAGCCCAGAGTTTGCACAATTTGCGCAAAAACACGGTTTGATCCTTGATGTCAAAGGCCCCAAACAGATGGACGAAGAAATGGATGAATACACCAGAATCTTTCGCGATCTGATTGTATTTATGGATCAAAAGAAATAGTTTTTAAAGTGCCAGACATCTAAAAGAGTCACTCATGAAAATTCGTAAACTGACTGGCCATATTGGCGCTGAGTTACTAGGCCTTGACCTGACCAAAGACCTCACCCCAACGCTTATCGCCGATATTCGTCAGGCCTTGCTCGACAATCTGGTCATTTTTTTTCGCGAGCAGACCTTCACCCCAGAGCAACAAATTCACTTTGCTGAATGCTTTGGTGAAATCAGCCGGTCACCCGTGTATCGAACGCTCGAAGCCTATCCAAAGATCATGCCGGTCGTCAAAGAGAGCACCGATAAAGACATCATCGGTGACACCTGGCACACCGATGAAACCTTTCAGGCGACTCCTCCGCTGGGGTCTCTGCTTTATGCTCGCGAGATACCACCCTTGGGGGGCGACACACTGTTTGCCAATCTGTATATGGCGTACGATCGACTGTCAGACGCGTTAAAAGAACAGCTGTCTGACATGCGTGCGATTCATTCAAATGATTTTTTGAGCACGAACGCTCAATTGCGCAACGCAACACGTTCAACAAAATTACGTGACGATATCGGCAAAATCAATACCTCGCATCCCGTCGTGCGCACCCACGAAGAAACCGGTCGCAAGCTCTTGTTTGTGAACCAACCCTTCACCTATTGCTTTGAAGGCATGACGCGCGAAGAAAGCTTGCCTCTGTTGCAATATCTTTACCAGCAAAGTTCGAAGCCAGAATTAACCTGTCGCTTTCGTTGGGGGCCGGGCTCGATGGCGTTTTGGGATAACCGCTGCACCATGCACTATGCCATTAATGATTACCCAGGACATCGGCGTGAGATGCATCGCATTACGGTGCAAGGAAGCGTTCCGCTATGAAAGATCAAACGTGTGAAATGCATGGCATCACTATTCAAGGGAATGTTCTGCTATGAAAGATCAAATGCTCATGAAAAACATCGCGTTAAAAGCAAATATCTCGCGCCTCTTGATGTCGCTAGCGTTATGTCTAACTTTGTCGCCATCGTACTCACAAGCACAAACCAATGCCGCACAACCAACGCTCACGTTTGTTGTCGGTTACGCGCCTGGTGGCACCACAGATATCATTGCTCGCATCGTTGCCAAAGAGCTGACGCTACAAACTGGTCAAACGGTGATCGTTGAGAACAAGGCTGGTGCCAACAGCAATATTGGCGCAGAGTACGTTACCAGTGGCCCCACAAACGGCACACGGTTTTATGTTGGCTCGACGGCAAATGCCATCAACAAAAGCCTCTATAAAAAACTGAACTACGATATTGAAAAAGATCTCTCGGCAGTCGCGCTGCTTGGAACGGTCCCTAACATGCTCGTGATCAACCCGGCCTTGCCGATTCAAAACGTTGAGCAATATATTGCCTACGCCCGTGCTAATCCAGGCAAACTCACGTGCGCATCTTCCGGTGCAGGCTCGGCAATTCACATGTCTTGTGAATTATTCAAAATTCAAACTAACACAAACATTTTGCATGTCCCCTACAAAGGCAGCAGTCTTGCCTTAAACGATTTATTGGGCGGACAAGTCAGTTCGATCTTCGACAATATGCCTTCTGTGTTGCAACAAGTTCGTGCTGGCAAATTACGAGCACTTGGCGTCACGACCGCCACGCGTTCATCGTTCGCCCCAGACATCCCCACACTGGCCGAGTCTGGGCTACCAAATTTCTCTGTGCAAGCATGGTTTGGCCTGTTCGCTCCGTCAGCCACTGATCCCTCGTTAGTGAAGCGCGTGAACGCTAACGTGACCCGAGCCCTGGCGGCTGAAGCAACAAAAACTAGCTACGCGAGTGCCGGCATTGCCATACCGCCAAACCCAAACACCGTCGAAACATTCACGGCCTTTGTCAGTCAAGAAGTTCAAAAGTGGGCGACAGTGGTTAAGCAGTCGGGCACGGAGACGCAGTGATGTTTGAACCGATTTTCAAAAACACCGTTACCCTCATCACCGGCGCGAGTCGTGGGATCGGACTGGCCTGCGCGCAACGCATTGCGCAACGAGGCGGACACGTCATTGGCTTGGCCAGACGCCCCTTCGACGGGGAGTTCCCCGGCGACTTTTATACCGCAGATTTAGCGGATGAAGCCAGCACCGCTGAAGCCTTAGCGCTGATCACACAGAAGTTTTCGATCGACCACTTGGTCAACAATGCCGGCAAAAGCACGACAAGCTTGCTTGAAGAAACGAATTCGACCGAATTTAACGAAATCATTCAAATCAACATGCGGGCACCGATGCAATGCTTGCAGGCCTGCCTACCCTCAATGACTAAGAAAGGCTTTGGTCGTGTGGTCAATATCAGCAGCCGGGCCAGTTTAGGGATGCTCAGGCGCACAGCGTACGCGGGTGCTAAAAGCGGCGTCATTGGCATGACAAAAACTTGGGCGCTTGAACTCGGCAGTCGCGGTATTACTGTCAATGCGGTCGCTCCGGGGCCGATCGAAACCGAAATGTACAGAAAAAATAATCCCCTTTCACCGCAGCAAATGACCGATTTTCTGGCACGCATCCCTGTTCGGCGTCTTGGCACACCCGAAGACGTCGCCAATACGGTCACCTTTTTACTGTCACCCGAAACGGGCTTCATGACAGGTCAAGTGCTTTATACCTGTGGCGGACTCACAGTTGGGGCAGCGGCAGGTTAAAATACTCGGCTAGTCGTGAAACCATCACTATCCGGACGTACTCAAACTGTCGCACCTTATCGAAACATTACCCACGCTCACGCAGATTTCCCCAGATCTGACTCCCGAACAAGAGCATTTCAGCGAGCTTGTTAAACAGGCCGAGCGCCTGACGCTTAAAATTAGAGGGCTGCGCAGCCTAGTCGACCAACATCGTACGGTGCATCAAAGCACACTCAAACCCCTGCAAAAGCGCCAAGAAACGCTACGCAAAAGCATGGTCATCTGGCTTGACCAGCGCCTAGAAAAAGGCGGCCTGCCGACCCGGCATCAAAAGCTGATGCATAGGCTGATTTGTAAACTCGCTCTCGACTTTGCCCTCGCAGGCGATCACGACATGCGTAAGCTGCACGATGCCCATAGCGACGAGTCGCTGGCAGATATCCAGCAAGCACAGGCGCGTGAAGCGCAAGCGTATTTTGAACAAACCATGGGCCGCGAGCTTGAAGAAGACGAGCCCTTTGAAACCGTCGACGATGTATTACATGCCAAATTTGAGCAGCTACGCAAACAGGCTGAACAGCGCGAAAGACAAAAAGAAAAGCGTAAAAACAAGCGCACTAAAACAGCGAGCCAACTGCAAGCCGAACAACTGCTAGCCGATGCCCAAGGTGCGTTACGTACGATCTATCGGCAGCTAGCAAGTGCTGTTCACCCTGATCGCGAAAGTGATCCTGCAGAGCGGGCCCGTAAGACGAAACTCATGAGCGATGCCAATACAGCCTATGGCCGCGGCGATTTGCTGACCTTGTTGCACCTGCAACTCGAGGCCAATCTGACTGAAACCCAAATCGCGAGCAACCTAGCACACGACAAAATTGTGGCGCTCACCAGCGTGATTACCCATCGTACTCAGGGGATACAACGCGAACTACGCGATGTTGAGCTTGACGCCATTAGCGAGTTTGGCATGTCACCGGCAGCAACAGTGACCGAGGCCTCATTAAGCCGTCACTTAGCAACGTTACAGCGCCGTTTTCATTCAGAAATTACCGCCATTAAAAGCGACCTGCTCACGGTACGCGATGATGCCGGGCTAAAACGCTGGCTGAAGGAACAAGACGCCGAATAGTCGCGCGCAGCGCCTCATTTCGCCAGGGCTCGTTCAATCCGGTGCTTAGCAACTGTTGTTCGGGGCACTTTAAAGTCAAACCAGTTGCGCACATCTTCATCCAGCCCAAGGCCGTGCATGAAGTTGTAAATCGCTTTTCTGAGCCCTACCCCTAGGGCAGCATGATCCACCCCAGTCGGGTCCGTGAACAACACGTCATTTTTTGCAAAACTCACTGGCGGCAAGGGCTTGAGAGTCACGCCGTACTCTTCGGGATTCAACCCCACGGGCGAATGCACCGTGCAAGTAAACCGGTGAAAAAATCCACTTTGAATACAGCCATTCGCAAACAGCTGCCGCACCAATTCAAGTGCATCAACCGTATCTTGCACCGTTTGAGTCGGAAACCCATACATCAAATACGCGTGCACCAAAACACCTGCATCGCTGAAGGCACGTGTGACACGCGCCACTTGATCAACCGACACGCCTTTTTTCATGAGATTAAGCAGGCGATCAGACGCAACCTCAAGGCCGCCCGACACTGCAATGCATCCACTTTGCGCAAGCAGGTCACACAAATCAGGTGTAAAGGTTTTTTCAAAGCGGATATTGCCCCACCACGAAATCCCGGTATCGCGCTTTAACAGTTCAGTCGCGAGCGCTTTAAGTGATTTTGGTGGTGCAGCTTCGTCAACAAAATGAAAACCTGTTTGCCGGGTTTCTTGAATAATCGTTTCGATCCGATCTACCAAAACTGTGGCCGAGGCGCTTTCGTAGCGACCGATGTAATCCAGACTGACATCACAAAAGCTACATTTCTTCCAATAACAGCCATGCGCGACAGTGAGTTTGTTCCAGCGGCCATCGCTCCAGAGACGGTGCATCGGGTTGAGCATATCGAGCAACGACAAATAACGATCGAGTGGCAAGCCATCCCAAGTGGGCGTACCCACTTCTTCAAACGGTACGTCGGGCTCAACCAAATTGATATATTGCACCTGCTGCGACTCGGTGTCGCGCACGAAGGTGCGCACCAGCCGCTGCCTTGACCGTTGCCCTTGCAGATACGCAAGAAACGACAACAAGGGGCGCTCGCCCGAATCAAGCGTGACGTAATCAAAGTAATCAAAGACGCGTGGCTCAGTGAGTTCACGTAGCTCGGTATTGACAAAACCGCCGCCTAACAGGGTCACGATTGTTGGGTTATAGGCTTTAACTGCCTGAGCAATCCGAAACGCGGCATAGACAGAGCCCGGAAACGGTACAGAAATAAGCACCACGGTCGGTTGATGCTTGCGCAGCGCGTCTAGCGTCAACTGCACGAGCGTATCGTCAATCAAATTGCGAGGCTTAGCTAAGGCTTGAGCCAAGGGTTCAAAGCTCGCCTGACTGGCCGCAAGCGACTCGCCATAACGAACAAATTCAAAGCGCGGATCGATGGCGTCACGCAACACATCTGCCAGATCATTCAAATATAGGGTGGCTAAATGCTTGGCCTTGTCATTGAGCCCGAGTGCCCCAAAGGCCCAAGCCAACGGATCACCGCCCTCATCATCCACGTAGACATCCAGGCTTGCAAAGCGTGGGCCCTCAGGCAAGTACTGTCGACTCGCAATACGATGCGCCAAGGTTGAATCACGCCCCTGCAAGAACGCGATCACTGGCTCGATCGTTGCAAAATAACGCGCACGTTGCTCAACGAACGCTTCGATGGTTTGAGTATGCTGCGCTGAAGGCAAAAGATCAACGGCCGCCGCCACCTCAGCTAGGCCTTGCCGCGACAATAAGCACAGCACAAGCGCCAGCGCCAAATCTTCTTGTACCGCCTCAAAGCCACGCGAACGCAAAAATCCCGTCAAATAGGCGGTTGAAGGGTATGGCGTATTGAGCTGCGTCATCGGTGGGATGAGGGACAGCACCCTGACTGAAAACGGAGCAAGTGCAGAAGTCAAAACGAGCGGCCTATGCAGAAGGAAGAGGCCCGAAGGCACAGGCAGAAGTATAGTCTTCGAACAAGACTTTGACGTGTTTTAGGCTAGACTCTAAAAAATCCTAAAAACGACAATATCTATGACCGAATCGACAAAACTGTCTCAAGCCGAAGTGGATCAGCTGCTGGGCTTTGTAAGTGATGATGACCAACCCATCCTTTACATGCAACGCACCCACGACTGGTATTTGGGTTTGGGCTATGGCAACCCCTATCGCTGGGCACACTTTGCTGATGCCCCGTTCACGCCCTTGCGTAAACCTGTCAAAGACACGTGCGTCACGATTGTGACCACCGCCGCACCCTTTCAGGCTGACAAGGGCAATCAAGGCCCAGGGTCAACCTACAACTCGGCTGCCAAGTTTTTTACGGTGTATTCAGGCGCGACCGATATTGACCACGACTTGCGCGTGTCGCATGTGGCGGTCGATCGCAAACACACCAGTATGCAAGACTCAAATACTTGGTTTGCCTTACCTATGCTACGTGAGCTAGCTCGCGATAAGATCATCGGCAGTATCGCGCCCTTCTTTTATGGCGCACCCACTAACCGAAGCCAACGTCATACGATCGAAGTTGATGCCCCTGAAGTTTTAAAACGCTGTCGCGCCGATGGCGTCGAGGCTGTGGTCTTGATCCCAAACTGCCCTGTGTGCCACCAAACGCTCAGTTTGATTGCACGCTATCTTGAGGCCAACGGTATCCCCACGGTCTTGATGGGCTGCGCAAAAGATATCGTTGAACACTGCGGTGTGCCTAGA
>JAIPCU010000113.1 GCA_021738045.1 Candidatus Methylopumilus sp.
GGCAAATAATTGCGCTCGTCTGAGTCAAAGCCCAACTGCAGATTGGCATCAACGGTATCAAACCCAGCGTCTTGCAGCTGGTAAGCACGAAGCTTATTCACCAAACCAATACCCCGGCCTTCTTGCGCGAGATATAGCAAAATGCCACTACCAAACTTATTCATTTCGCTGATCGAACCACGCAGCTGATTGCCGCAATCGCAGCGTAACGAACCCATCAAATCGCCAGTAAAACACTCAGAGTGCAAACGAATGAGCGCCGGCACGTCTGGATTTAAATCGCCAACAATAATCGCCAAATGTTCGATACCACCATCACGTGGCCGGAAAGCCACCACGCGGGCGTGCTCAGCAGCTTCGAGCGGCACGCGAGCTTCGCTGACGACCCGTAAAGAATCTGCCGCAATATCCATGTAAGCATCGATGGCAACCACGCTCACATTCAGCGCATCAGTGGCTGGGCCAGCTGTCGCCACAATGGCGGCTGGCAACAAACGCGAAAGTTTAGCCAAGGTGACGCAAGCTTGCTCAAGATGCCCCGCCGCTGAAATTTGCAGCGGCGTCAAATCGGGTGGCGTTTCAAGCGCTGAGAGTGGGTTTGCTAAATAATCAATCACTGTCTTACCTAGGCCACCAGGCGCCATCACCACACAGGCCTGATGGTCGCTCTTATCAAGCCCCAAGACATTGGCACGTGTACCTGTCATCACCAGTGCAACGGGTGAGCGAGCCTCAGAGGCTAAAGTGCGTAGGCTTTCAGCGTTAACAGCCTCGGCCGCTAGCATCAGCACACTAGATTCACCAAGATGCACTCGAACGCTCGCGCCACGGCGCAGTTCTGAGATAACGCGATCAACTTCAATCAGGGGGTCTGTTTGTGACACGTAGAACCTAGCAATAAGTTTGAACTGGGATTGTGACAAGCAATTTTAGCGTAAGCTGACACCTAGCTGAATAATGACATCACTCCCGATTATGCCACCATCATGGCACTATATTGGGGATTACACTTAGTTTGTAACAACTTTTTAAGACGCACCACTGTCTTGCCATAAAAATTTCTTAACTTTTGCTTTTTTGATCTAGTCACCTAAGACGTTAGTGCAGAAAACTAAATAAGTTTTATTAACTCTTTTATCCAACCACCTAGCGTGTCTCATGAGTAAACCCGCGCAACAAGATTCATGGCCGAACCTGCTTGAGGCCTTTGCCCAAGCGCCAAGTCCACTTCCATCAGAGTGGGCACCCATCTTTGGCCCGTTGCAAAAGGGCGGCTGCGACGCCATGATGGTGGTCGGTCAATTAGGTCAAACGCTCGATGGCCGCATTGCAACCATCACCGGTCATTCAAAATATATCAATGGGCCTGCCGGCCTCGCCCATTTGCACCGGTTGCGCGCGGTGGTTGATGCTGTCGTGGTGGGCGTGGGCACTGCGACGGCCGACAACCCTCGATTGAATGTACGGCTTGTGTCTGGCCAACACCCTGCGCGAGTCGTTATCGACCCCAAGGCTCGCCTCGATCCAGAGGCGTTAGTATGGTCAGACGATGGCGCACGTCGTCTTGTTATCGTGGCCGATCAGACTCAAGCCAACACACCGCCCGGGGTAGAAGTCCTCTCGCTTCAAAGCGACAATGGTCAGCTAGCACCCGCCGACATTCTCAAAGCTTTATTTGACCGTGGCCTCAAACGTATCTTGATAGAGGGCGGGGCAGATACCGTGTCGCGCTTTATGCAGGCCGGTTGCCTCGATCGCCTGCACGTCATTGTGGCCCCGATCATCATGGGCTCGGGCCGCCCCGGCTTTTCTTTGCCCGCGATCGAGCATATGGATCAGGCAGTCAGAATAAAAATGCGCCCTCATCCACTCGAAGATGATGAGATGCTCTTTGACTGCGACCTGTCAGCGCAGCGCGTCAGAATCGTTTAGCGTCGCGACGGCGCAGGTGCGCTCAACAACTTCTTCGAACAATCGGGCACAATCAGCCCACGAAGGTTGCTGCGCAGCCGCCAACAGCGCACCTTGCGAAAGACTCTGACGTAAAACCTGATCTTGAATGATCTGACGCAAAGCGTTTTGCAAGCTGTCGACATCGCCTGGCTCAGCCAACAAACCTGCGGTATCTGGCACGGTATCAGGGATTGCACCTGCAGTCGTGCCGATGACCGGCAAACCGTGAGCAAGTGCCTCGGCATACGCCATCCCGTAACCTTCAAAACGAGACGCCAACACAAACACGTCAGCCTGCGAATAGAGCACTTGCAATTGAGCAGAGTCAATCGCACCAAGCACGCGCACGCGCGTTAATAAGTCAAACCTTTCGAGATCGGTATGCAATTGGGCGACCGCCTCGGCGTCGCGCGTTAAGTCGCCTGCGATCGTCAGGTGCCAAGGCAACTCTGTTAGCTTAGCTAACGCAGGCAGCAAGATATCAAAGCCTTTGCGTTTGACGACAGAGCCCACCGACAACAATTGCAACGGGCCTGGCACTGGCGGCCGCGACACCCTCAGGACACGATCCGTGCCAGGCAAGATGCTGGTGATCGCCTGACGTGGCACTGCAAACTGTTCAACAACGTCTTGCAACGTAGCGGGGCTTGTGACCACCACCCCCGTGGCGTGCGCAAGCGCTCGCCTCTCGGTATCTTTGAAGTGCGTCGACTGCGCCGCACTCAAGCCTGTCTCAAACGCGAGCGGGTGATGCACCAAGGCGATTAACGGGTGACGTTGTCGTAACTGCGCTGCCACCTCAGGCAACACACCAAAAGCCAAACCATCAATCACCACAGGCACACCAGGCTCAAGCGCCAACAAGCGTTCACAGGCCTGTTGCCGTGTGTCAAGATCGGGGTACGGAAACCCATCACCCAACCCCAGCACCTGTACCTGCCAGCCGTTCGCTCGCAAACCTTCAATGATGTGACGGTCATAGATATAACCGCCCGTCGCTGTGAGTAAATCACCCGGTATCGCAAACACCAAACGCTTCATCTTGTCGCTCAATCCACAGCCCTTTAAATTGCAGCCTCGTACCAGGCGCGCGCGACGTGCGATTCAGAGATCGTGATGCGGATCGCGTGCAACTCTTTGCCATCGCGACCAAGCGTGCCCGAGCGAGCTGCATTGGCGAGCTGATCAAAAATGTATTTTGTTAAAAACTCAGTTGTCGTGTTCAAGCCCTTGAATTCAGGATGATCGTCTAGATTTGAATAATTCAGAGGCTTGAGCGTATCTTTGAGCACATCAAGTGCACGACCGATATCAACGACGATGCCGTTTACATCTAAAGTTTTGGCGATAAAAGCCGCGTCAACCACAAAGGTGGCGCCATGCAAGGCTTGAGCTGGGCCAAACACTTGGCCGCGAAAAGAATGGGCAATCATGATGTGATCGCGAACTTCGACTGTAAACATAACGACTTCCTTAAGAGTAATAAATCAGCTGGCAGACAATGCCGCTGGGTTGACCTAAATTATGAATAATGGATCAGCTGACAAAGAATGCCGCTTGGTTGCCCTAAAATTTGGGGTAATTGTTTGGGTAAATTGGCAAAGGCAACGGCCGGTGCAAGCAGTGCGTCAAGCCTCGCATCTTTTAATAACTCAAGTGCGACCCCAAGCCTGCGACGGTAGCTGTAACGTGGTCGGCGCGTTGCCGAGATATGCCCGACCTGGCTCGATTGCAGACGCAATTGCTTACTATGAAACGCCCCGCCTAGTGGAGCACCGACAATCTGAGTGCCGTACCAACTCAGCTCGAGCACCGTGGCTTCTTCGCCGGCAAGCCTAAGTGCTGTAGTTAGGCCCGCGGCCGAGGCGCTCGTGTGAAACACAAGATCGCAATCGAGAGGTGCGGTGGCTTCTGACGCAAACTTCACGCCAAGTTGCTTGGCCAGCGCGGCACGGTCAGGGTTAACATCCACCAGCGTGACCTCTGCGCCCGGCAGGTGGCCACATAGAAAAGCGACTAAACAACCCAACACCCCGCCACCCACCACGGCGATTCGATCACCTGGGCCCGGTGCCGCATCCCACACGGCATTCAGCGCGGTTTCCATATTCGCGGCCAGGACGGCTCGCTCGGGTGGGACCGCCTCGGGTATCGCCATCACGGCATCAGAAGCCAAATTAAAATAATCTTGGTGCGGACTGAGGCTAAATACGCAGCGATTGAGCAACTCGGGCGGGCCACTTTGCACCCGACCCACCGAGGCATAGCCATACTTGACTGGAAACGGGAAGTCTCCGCCCATAAATGGTGCGCGCATACGCGTAAATTCAGCCTCAGGGACTTTGCCAGCAAACACTAAGGACTCGGTTCCTCGGCTCAGTGCGCTAAAGAGCGTGCGGACCCTGACCTGCCCCGCCTGTGGTGCAGGCAACGGCTCGGCGCGCAGTTCTGCAACGCCGGCAGCCACGTACCATAGGGCCTGCGCCTGGCCTGATAATGAAGCATCAAAGGCTGAGCTTGACACGGAAAATCCTCGATTGTGATGACTGTGGCTCGAACGCAGAGAAGTTTCAGGGGTCTTGTTAACACCCTGAGCGGTCTGCCCTATACTGCGCGAGCCTTTGCAAACAGTATAAGTGAGTCAAAGACCTTGATTCTGAAATATCAACACCCGTTTTTTCAACCCATATGCTAACAGTCAGAAGAATTATATTTGGATCCCTTGCCATACTGAGTTTTGTGGCGATGCTCGGTCTCATGCATGCTGCGCTAAGCCCCGAATTGAGCGCATGGGCTACCTACAGCCTACTCGCGTTATTTGCCGTGACGCTGCCCTGGACCGTCGTCGGCTTCTGGAATTCGAGCATTGGGTTTTTAGTTGGTGTACTCGCTCGCGATCCTTTGGCCGTCCTCCTACCGCTCAGCGCGCGCGCAAGCATGACCGGCCCGATCACCTCGTCTACCGCAGTTGTACTGTGCATCCGAAACGAAACCCCCACACGCCTTGAACGCAATCTTGAAGCGATGATGCAAAGCTTGGCCGCCACGGGCTTTGGTCAACAATTGCATATCTACGTACTGAGCGATACCAATGATGAGGTCATCGCACAACAAGAACAACAATGCTTTGCTGCGATGACCGAACGCTGGGCATCACGCCTCGCACTCACGTATCGGCGACGCGATGACAACAAAGGGTATAAAGCGGGCAACATCGCAGATTTCTGTACGCGCTGGGGTCACCTTCATGAGTTCGTGGTGACGTTAGATGCGGATAGCTTCATGACGGGGCGCGCTATTTTGCGTTTAGTGCGCATCATGCAGGCCAACCCAACGCTTGGAATTTTGCAGGGTCTAGTTGTCGGTTTGCCCTCTACCAGCGGCTTCACCCGGCTATTTCAATTTGGTATGCGCTTAGGCATGCGCTCATATACCATGGGCTCAGCCTGGTGGCAGGCAGACTGTGGGCCCTACTGGGGGCACAACGCCGCGATTCGGATCAAGCCCTTTATTGAACATTGCGAGTTGCCCCGTTTACCAGATCACAAGGGCACACCCAGACATATCCTGAGTCACGACCAGGTCGAGGCCGTGCTCATGCGGCGTGCGGGCTTCGAGGTACGGGTGATCCCACAAGAAGATGAAAGTTGGGAAGAGAATCCACCGACCTTAATCGAATACATTCGCAGAGACCTGCGTTGGTGCGAGGGTAATCTGCAATACGTTTACTTATTAAGTCTGCCAGGCCTTAAGTTCTTAAGCCGCTATCAATTATGTATCGCCATATTGATGTTCTTAAGCTCTCCTGCCTGGATCGCTTTGTTATTACTCTCAATGATATTGTTGTGCTTAGCACCTACCCCAGCCGCGTTTATGCATGGTGGGCTTGGCCTCACCTTGCTGAGCGCAACCCTGCTCATGTGGTATCTGCCCAAAATTGCTGGTGCAGTTGATGTGCTGCTCAGTGCGAGCGAGCGGAAGTCTTTTGGTGGAGGTCTGCGTTTTGCTTTTAACTTCACCTTCGAAATGATTTTTTCGCTGTTGATGACCCCCATCACTTGGTTGAACCACACCATATTTATTATTGGTCTGCTTTTCGGAAAAAAATCAGGCTGGACCGGCCAAGCTCGCGACGATCATTCAGTGCCACTCGCCATTGCCTTACGGCAATTCTGGCCCCACACCCTTTCAGGCCTCGTGCTCGCGATTGCAGTGTGGCATACCCATCCAACCACCCTACCCTACGCTCTGATTATGCTCAGCGGTTTGCTCTTATCGATTCCGATCACTGTGCTGACCTCTTGGCCAAGTTTTGGACGCATGCTGATTCGATGGAAATTAGTCAGTTTGCCAGAAGAAATTAATCCGCCCGCAGCGCTAAAACCTCTTGACCTTGAGGTCTTAAAGATGTCGCGCAAGCCTCACGACAGTCGCCAAGCATGACCAATCCTGATCAAGGGAACCACCCACTCAGCTTCATTGCACTGTATACCCGCGTATTAAAAATGCTGGATACCGATCGCAAACTCGGTTGGACGCTGGCCGGCGCAAACGTCGTACTGGCGATGGCAATGTTTGGCGAACCCATTTTATTCGGCCTCGTCATCGATACGCTCTCGCGCGCGTCGCTGGATGACCCAGCAGGCATCTGGCCCTCGCTATGGCCTCTGTTATTGACCTGGGTTGGTTTTGGTTTGTTCACAATTTCTTGTGGCGCGGTGATCGCACTGTTGGCAGATCGCCTGTCGCATCGACGCAGGCACATCGTGTTGCGTGATTATTTCGAACACGTGCTGCAATTACCGCTTGCACAACAAGCCGATACGCACTCTGGCCGTCTGATGAAAACGATGCTGCAGGGAACCGATGCCCTTTGGTGGTTGTGGTTAAGTTTTTTTAGAGATCACCTTGCGGCAGCGGTCGCGCTCATTGTTTTGGTGCCTGTCGCGCTTTATATCAATTGGCGACTCGCCCTCGTGCTCATCATTCTATGCATCGTGTTTGTTTGGCTGACGCATTTTATTTTACGCAAAACACAAGCTCTTCAACAGCAAGTCGAAGGCCATCACTCGGATTTAGCTGAGCAGGCGTCAGATACCTTAGGCAATATCGCACTGGTGCAAAGCTTTGCTCGCATCGAACACGAAGTCAGCGCACTCAAAAACATCAGCCAGCGCGTCTTGGGCGCTCAGATGCCTGTGTTGTCTTGGTGGGCACTAGTCAACGTGCTCACGCGTTCTGCAACCACCTTAAGCATTTTGTGCATTGTCGCGTTGGGCGCCTGGCTATTTACCAAAGGCCAGACCAGTGTCGGCGCCATCGTGACCTTCATCTCTTTTTCAGGGATGGTGATTATGCGACTCGAGCAGATTGTCGGATTTGTGCATCGCCTAGCAATGGAGGCACCGCGTCTTCAAGAATTTTTTCATGTGCTGGATACCGAGCCATCGATACATGATTCACCTAACGCGATCGACCTAGGGCGCGCTCGAGGTGCCATTGCCTTTGAAAACGTCACCTTCGCGTACGATAAAAAAAATCCAGCCGTCAAAGGTCTAAGCTTTACTCTTACACCCGGCACAACCATTGCCCTAGTCGGCGCCTCGGGTGCGGGTAAATCAACCGCCTTGAGTCTGCTGTATCGTGCCTTTGACCCGCAATCTGGTCGCATTACGGTGGATGGTCATGACATTCGTGACTTACAACTTGCGGCGCTACGTAGCAATATTGGCGTGGTGTTTCAAGAGGCGCTGCTGTTCAACCGTTCAATCGCAGACAATCTAAAAGTTGGCTTACCCGAGGCAACCGACGCGCAGTTACGTCAGGCTTGTGCAAGCGCCCAAGCGCTTGATTTCATCGAGCAACATCCGCAAGGTTTCGATACCAAGATCGGTGAACGCGGGCGCGCGCTTTCAGGTGGTGAACGTCAGCGCTTGTCAATTGCACGGGTCTTACTAAAGAATCCGCCAATCTTGATTTTGGACGAAGCGACCAGCGCTCTGGATAGCGCCACAGAAACAAAACTATTACAGGCACTTGACGCCGTCACGAAAGACCGCAGCACACTCGTGATTGCACATCGGTTGGCAACCATTCGCAAAGCAGACAAGATTATAGTGATGGATCACGGCACGATCGTTGAGGCAGGTTCTTTTGATGAACTGTACGCCCAGGGCGGTCGTTTTACGCAGCTGGTGAAAGAGCAATTTTCAGATGCTTCAGGAAATTTTGTTTCATGAGCCTCATCACTCATTCGTTTGCCGTGGCCTTGAACGCGATCACTACCGAGTCGCTTGCTGCAGCGTTGAACACTGATTTCCTCGCATGCAATTGCGAAACCTTACAGAGAGAAAGATGACTGGTTTTTCAGCTCAATGGCTTGCCTTACGCGAACCTGCAGATCACCGGGCGCGAGATCGCGCTTTACAAAATAAAGTGTGCGAGCAACTCGCGAATGTTGCGCGCACTGAACAGCGTGCCGTTCGTTTGATCGATCTTGGCTGTGGCTCTGGTTCAAACTTGCGCGCCTTGGCAACGTCGCTACCTGAGCAACAACACTGGACACTAGTCGACTACGATCCCTTGTTGCTGGCGGCGGCACGCGCCGCACTGATTGCTTGGGCAGATCAGGTGATCAGTGACCAGGCCATACTGTCTATTCGTAAAAGCGGTAAAACTATTGACATCGAGTTTGCTCAAGTTGACCTTGCACGCGACATCGAGCGCGTGTTGGCCTGGCCGGCTGATGTCATTACCGCGGCCGCATTTTTTGATCTAGTCGCCGAAACGTGGTTGGTACGTTTTTGTCAGGCCCTACGTACAACGCTTTATACCGTGTTGACCTACGATGGCTCTGAGCAATGGCTACCACCGCATTCTGCAGATAGCGCAATGTTGAAGGCTTTTCATGCGCATCAGAAAACCGATAAAGGCTTTGGCGTAGCTGCTGGTCCAGACGCCACCAACGTCATGCAACGCGAGTTAACAGCGCGAGGATTTCAAGTGACGCTCGCGTCTAGCCCTTGGCAAATTGATCAAACCGAAGCGGCGTTCATACAAGCGTTGTCAGCAGGTAGCGCCGCAGCGGTGCGCGAAACTGGTTTGCTCGATGAGCAAGAGGTCGAGCAATGGCTAGCAGCGCGCAGCGGTGCCCAGCACTGTACGGTGGGGCACTGGGATATCCTAGCAACCCCTGGCTGATTAGCCGACAGTATTTTTTAAAGTACCCACGCGCTCGATGATGACCTCGACCGTATCGCCAGACTTTAAAAATCTCGGCGGCTTACGACTAAAACCAACGCCCTCTGGCGTACCCGTTGCGATGACATCACCGGCCCGAAGTTCAGTCACGCTTGACATGTACTCAATCAGTTTTGCAACCGAAAAAATCATCGTTGAAAACGATGCGTGTTGCATCGACTCACCCGAGACTAAGGTGGTGATTGCAAGTTTCTCAAGGGGGCCGACCTCATCTGGCGTCACCAAAGCAGGGCCAATTGAGCTTGAGCGAAAAAAGTTTTTACCCTGATCGAG
>JAIPCU010000114.1 GCA_021738045.1 Candidatus Methylopumilus sp.
AATGTCTGCATCATTGTCTCCATTTATCGATACGACTTCAGCGAGTCGTTATTAGGTTAATTGACTGGTAATAATTTCGATTTTTCTAGACGGGTCTTTGCCATCCCAGTTCACCGAAGCTTGCTGCATTAAAGACAAAAACTTCAACTGCGTGTCGTTGTACTCGATCAGTTCAAGCATGCCAGGCAGGTCACCCGTTGTATCAAAGTACGCAAACCGGATACCGCGTGGCGTTAAGCCTTCAAACGCCAACACGTAGCCCATTTTCTTGTAGCGGGCAACATCCACTTCATACTGAGTGGTTGCCATGCCAAGATGATGAAAACCATAGCCCTTTTTCTTGATGACATCCCAATACACAGAGGGCTTATCGTCAAGCGGCTGAATCACTTCAAAACACATATTGCCTGAGAAACTCAAGGCCAAGCCCATCCGCATATCGGTCGGTTCGCCACGGTAATAGGCCTCTTTGAGCGTATAACCATTTGAATAGAACCAAGGGCCGATATTAAATTTTTCACTAAATTCAGTGATCGATTTTTGCAAGTCTTCAACGACGTAGGCAACCTGCACAATGCCGCCCAAGGGTTGGCCAAAGATATTTTCAATCACGTGTGTCTCCGGTGGCGTTGCGACAGTGATTTTGTCGAACGGCATTATTTTTTAAATTTGATTGCTATCGTTTATAGCAGAGCTTGATATCTTTTGAAACGTTTTTTAATGTGTGAAGCCGACGATGTTGACAGGAGAGAACGCGTCTTGAGCCGTACGAACAAAGATATCGCGTGAGTAGGTACTTTATGCGGCGTTGCAGCAGGAAAGAGTGTCATCCCCCAGAGCAGTGCTGGGGGAGTCTCGCCTTAGTTGACTTACTTGCTTTTGTCTTGCTCGACGACCAGATGGGTATGCGCAAGTTTGAGCAAGGGGCAGGCAACGCCTTTGCTCACGCCACGTTGAATCAGCTGTCCCAAAATATGCTCGTGCTCGGTCATGTTGCCTTGCGTTAGATCTCTGAGCATGGATGCCGCGAAGCTTGATTTGACGTTGGTCAGCATGTCAAGTGAGCGTTTTTGTGCAGACTCTTTTGTGGGGAAACCATTCGCTGCTGCAATTGCACAGCTCTCGGCATAGAGTGCGGTGGTGCTTTCGATCCCCCAAGGTGCGGCCGAAATTTTACCGACGTGACCGCGGCAAAGGGTTGTCATGCCTGCCAAACTTGCTAAAAACACCCACTTATCCCACAACGATTGTTCGATATTTTCGCTATACAAACGGTCGAAGCCGGCGTTTTCGCACAAGGCATAAAAGTCTCTTGCAATTTGCTCGTGTGCGGCAGAGCGGTGACCAACGGTTAGCATGTGCAGGTCGGTGAGTTGCTTGACTGCACCGGTTGACGAAATGGTCGCGGCGATCTGCGCTACGCCGCCCATGACGCGGTCTTTTCCAAATTTAGCATCGAGCTGCTGAATGTGATCCAGGCCGTTTAAAAATGGCAAAAACACACCTTTGGCGCTTGCGCCTTCAAGCGAGGCGAGGGCATCTTCAAAGTCAAACGACTTTGGTGCCAGCACAATCAAATCATATTCAGGCTTCAGTTGGTCGCGCGTGATGGTCTTTGGCTGAACCGTAAAGGTGTCTTTTGGGGTCTCAATCACAAGGCCTTCAGCCTGAATCTTTGCGTGACGCTTATCGCGCAGCAGATAGGTCACATCGGCACCGGCTTGAATCAGTCGTGCCCCAAAATAACCGCCTACGCCACCTGCGCCCAAAATTAGAATTTTCACTTTCTACCTTCCTAGATTTTTGTTGTGTTATTGAATGGATATCATGGGATAAAGGATGCGTCATCATGACATAAAAAATATATTGAGTATTTTTTATCGGGGCCATTGATAGGTCACAAACTCTTCTCGGAGTTTGAGCTTCGCCATTTTTCCGGTGGCGGTTAACGGGATCTGTTTCACAAAAACGATGTCGTCAGGTAGCCACCACTTGGCGACTTTCTCAGCCAGCATTTCAAGTAGCTTGGCTTTCAGTGTGGCGTCATCGGCGTTCGCGCCCTCACGCTTCACGACGACCAAGAGTGGACGCTCATCCCATTTTGGATGGGCAATCGCGATGCAGGCCGCCATCGCGACCTCAGGGTGTGAGCTTGCGACATTTTCAAGCTCAATCGATGAGATCCATTCGCCGCCTGATTTGATCACATCCTTGCTGCGATCAGTAATTTGCATGTTGCTATCCGCGTCAAGCGTAGCCACGTCACCAGTTGGAAACCAGCCCTCAATTAAGGGGCTTTCGGTCGCACCAAAGTAAGTGTCAATCGCCCAGCTGCTCTTGACCATGAGGTCACCAAAGGCGACGCCATCGTGCGGTAAGGTCTGACCTTTTTCGTCAACGATCTTCATGTCAACGCCAAATATCGGTCGGCCCTGCTTCGCTAGAATCTGTTCTTGCTCTGCTTTGCTTTTTGAAAGATCTTTTTGTTTGAGCTTTGCAACCGAACCCACAGGCGACAACTCGGTCATGCCCCAGGCGTGAATCACTTCGATACCTTCTTTTTCAAAAGCTCGGATCATTGCAGGCGGGCAAGTCGAGCCACCAATGACCGTTCGTTTGAAGGTTGTGAACTTAAGTTTATTAGCGATCGCATGCTCGATCAGCCCAGCCCAGATGGTTGGAACGCCCGCCGACATCGTGACTGACTCTTGTTCAATGAGCGCACACAGCGAGGCGCCATCGAGCTTAGGCCCCGGAAACACGATGCGCGCACCGGCAAGCGGGCAGGCATACGGTAGACCCCAGGCATTGACGTGAAACATGGGTACAACAGGCATGATTGACTCTTTAGCGGTGATGCCCAAAGAGTCTGGCAAGGCAACCGCGTAAGAGTGCAAGATCGTTGAGCGATGGCTATAGAGAGCACCCTTTGGATTGCCGGTAGTGCCTGAGGTGTAACAAAGGCTTGAGGCGGCTCGTTCGTCAAAGGTAGGCCATTCATACTCGCCTGACTCTTGGGCGAGCAAGGTTTCATAGCATTCAAGCTTTATCGTGCTGCTTTGCGGCATGTTGCCGGCATCGATCATGCAGATCCAGTGCTTCACCGTTGGACATTGTGCGTGAAGCGCTTCGATTAAGGGCAGAAAGCTTGTGTCAAAGAACACGACCTGATCTTGGGCGTGGTTGATGATGTAGCGAAGTTGATCGGCAAACAATCGGGGGTTAATGGTGTGGCAGACTCGGGCACTGCCCGAAGAACCATAATAGATTTCTAGGTGCCGGTAGCCGTTCCAGGCAAAGGTGCCAATGCGCGCACTCGGTTCAATCTTCAGCCTGTCAAGCATCTGCGCAACTTGCTTAGCGCGAGTATGGCAATCGGCATAGGTGTAGCGATGGATATCCCCCTCGGTACGCCGCGAGACGATTTCTGTGTCGGCATGGTGCCGTGCAGCATGAACCAAGAGCCCCGATATCAGCAGCGGTTGCGACATCATTTGACCCATCAAAAGCGCTGAGTTTTCTATGATTCTAGCCATGGTGCGTCCTGGTCTCAAAGGGGCTTAATACTTGTTATCGATGTTCTGACGCTATCATATCGCCAAGTTGAAATGTACACTCGCACTTTCGCTCGGTCTCGACGTTTTATTCGAGCAGGTTGAACACAGATTCTGGAGATTCATGTGAAATTACCTTTAGTCACTTCTTTTGTATTTTCGTGTTTAGTGCTCGTGGCTAGCCACTCGCGTTTAGCTGTTGCCCAAGAGTTTCCTAAGGATCAAACGATTACGATCATCGTAGGCTTTGTGGCCGGCGGTGCCTCTGACACGTCGACACGACTAATTGCCAGAGAGCTCGCCAATAATCTTGGTCAGTCTGTCGTTGTTGAGAATAAGCCTGGCGCTGGCAGCATGCTGGCCTCTCAATACGTCGCGAACGCTAAAGCGGATGGCACGGTGCTACTGCTTGGTTCGGTTGGCCCGATGGCAGTGATTCCACATTTGATGAAACTGTCTTTTGACCCGTTGCGTGATCTGGCGCCCATCACGATGGGCGTCAGTTTTGCGAACGTGTTGGTGGTGCCTGCCTCTTTAAACATCACCACTCTAGCTGAGTTCGTTGCGCTCGCCAAAAAGAGTCCAGGTAAGTTGTCTTACGCCTCAACTGGGATTGGGTCATCGGCGCATTTGGCCGGCGAACTTTTTGGGCAGCGCGCCGGGATAGACCTTGTGCATGTTCCTTACAAGGGTGGCAGCGCCGCGATGATTGACTTGCTCGGTTCGCGCATCGAAGCGTATTACTCAACGCCTTCGTCTGCAGCCTCACATATTCAAAGTAAAAAATTAATTGCACTTGCCACGACTGGCTTGACGCGATCTGAGGGCCTAGCATCTTTGCCAACGATTGCAGAGTCGGGCTACCCCGATTTCAACGCCACGAACTGGTATGCCTATGTTGCTCCCGCCAAAACACCGACTGCGATCTTAGACCGTTGGAATACAGAATTTGTTAAGGTATTGAAGACCCCATCGGTTCGAGATGCTTTGCTTGCGATGGGCTTGATTCCAGATCCGATGACTCGTCAAGGCTTAGCCGACTATATGGCTAAAGAGTCAGCGACCTGGAAAGCGGTCATTCAAGAGCGCAACATCAAAATCGAGTAGTTCGCAGATCTGAGTGGTGAATTTGATTGCAATTCGCTCGGGTCGATCAGTTGGCAGATCATCTGGGCGTATGCGGTCACCCACAAAAAATGAGTCAGTCAGCTTATTGCGGCTCGCGGCGCACGACTTGAACGCTGCGGCGCTCGTGCTCTTTGTTATAACTAAAGGCAAAAGGCATGGGCTTCACAGCAGGGGCTTGCCGATAGGCTTGTGCAAGTGACTGCTGTTTATGCGGGCTGAACTGTTCGAAGGGTAGCGAAAAGCCTCCGTACAAGTCGACTGGTCCGATCCTTTTTAAGTGCGCGTAGTCGACGCCGGTCTCGTCTTGCACGACCATTGGTGCATTTTTGACGATCATGTCTCGCAGCACAATAAAGTTTCCATCTTGCAAGAGGTGAGACGCAGCCTTAATCAGTATTGGGTGTTGCGTCATGTGGCTCAACCAGCCTCGCATCGGCTCTTTCACTAAAAGATTTTGATCCGATAAATCAAGACTGACGTAATCAAGCGCGACTGTCTTGCCATTTTTTTTCAGCACCAGGCGTACAGAGTTGTAGGGCCCAGCAGATTTGATAAATTGCCCAGACGCTGAGTCGTATGCAATGGGGTACAGTTCGACCACATCGTAGCCCGAGTACAGAGCGAAGGTCGTTAAAATCGTGGTGATACCGATATGCGCGCTTTTTGCGAAACGGTCGGCCTCAAGCTCAGCGGTAATAAAAAAGGCGTTATAGGCAAAGCGCTTCCATTCGCGTAAAAATTTGGTCTGAAAATGTTGAGCTCTGTCGGGCGACATGGGGGCCAGTAGGGCGGGTTCGCCAGCGGCTTGCATCGCGACCATGACATACCGGTCGGCATTAGGATAGAGTTGACTCAGGGTCACAAAATCTGGGCCAGAAAAGGGATAAAAAACAGTACCCGTGCCTGGAAATTTAATTTCGGTTTTAGCCCACTCGGTCATGGCGTGACCATGATCCTTTTGATAAACAGCCCAAGAGCCATCTGCGATTTTTTTATTTTCGGCAGTCAAAAACGGGAACACAGCAGGGTTTGAGTGAGGGCCGACTAGATATTGACCTTGCAAGTGGGGTGCTTGCTGGGTACCGCTTTTGGCGCCTGAGGCGTTTGTTTCGCCAGTTTGCGCACGCGCGGACGTCAAGCAAACTAAGAGGCAAAGGGCGGACAGTGACGAGGCCACCTTGAAGGTGCAAGCAAACCAGTTCATTTTTTTCTTTACGTTAACGGAAGAGACTGCACAATTTGCGCCAATCAAAGGTTCAATCGGCCTAGATAGTCGTACTGTTTTGACACGCATATGCTGGGCGAGATAATACCCTGTACGGTCTGTTTTGTGCGCTAAACGATCGAGCGTGCCGAAGTGATGCCGCCATCTACTGTAAAAATAGAGCCAGAGGTGTACGCAGACTTGTCTGAGGCAAGGTACACGCACAGATCTGCGATTTCTTCGGCAGTGGCCGCTCGTCCCAGCGGTAATTTAGCGAGTAGTTCGCTGGCGCGATTCGCATCACCAAGTTCTGACTCTGCACGTCGCCTTAAGACTTTCTCAATACGTGGTGTAGACACTGCGCCTGGGTTGACCCCCAGCACACGAACTCCGTCGCGTAGACTGCGACCACCAATCGCACGGGTGAAGGCCATGAGCGCGGCATTACCTGTGGTGCCTGCCACGTAGTCAAAGTCAAAGTTTTCACCACCGATACCGATATTGTTGATGATGACGCCATGGCCACGCGCTTTGAAAAGAGGGTAGAACGCGCGGGTCATATCGATGTAACCCAGCACTTTTAATTCCCACCCAGCACGCCATTGGGTTGCGTCCACATCCCAAAGGTTACCTCCGGGAATCGTGCCTGCGTTATTGACTAAGATGTCGATATCCGACGCTTGTTCAACGATGCTCTCAATGGCGCCAGGCTGCGTCATATCTAGTGCAATGACTTTGGTCGGTACGCCGAATCTGCTGAGTAGGTCACTTGCCAGTGCTGCAAGGCGATCTCCTGAGCGAGCAACGACGGTGAGGTGGCAGCCTTCGCGTGCAAAGGATTCGGCAAGGGCTTGGCCAATTCCTTGCGAGGCACCGGTTACCAATACTTTTTTACCCTTCAGATTAAGTTCCATACCGTTGCTGCCTATAGAAATTAGGGGGCTGAATTCTTGAGAACTTGTTGCAGTTCTTCCATTGCGCTAGGGTTGTTCAGCGCCGAGAGGTCACCTAAGGTCTCTTGCATAAAAATATTACGAATTAAGCGCCGCATGACTTTTTGACTACGAGTTTTAGGTAAGTCTTTCATGATGTAGACGCGGCTTGGCCGAAAGGGTTTACCCATTCGGTCCGCGACATGATCTTTGATCATCGCCTCAAGAGCGGCTGGTTCGCCTTTGTAATCAGGCGACGCAATCACAAAAATCACTAATTTTTGACCCTTGCTTGGGTCGGACACGCCGATCGCAGCCGCTTCGCTCACGTCTTTGAGTGCAAGCAAAATTTCTTCGACTTCGGCCGGGCCTAAACGCTTACCAGCTATTTTTAGTGTGTCATCTGAACGACCCAAAATATAAAAATAACCTTTGTCGTCGTGCAGGGCTAAGTCGCCATGAATCCATTGGCCAGGGATTGCTCGCCAGTAAGAGTCTAGGTAACGCTCGTCGTCCATCCAAAATGATTGCGTCATCCCGACAAAGGGAGCGCGAATCGACAGCTCTCCGATTGCGTTGCGCACCGATTCGCCTGCGCCGTCGACCACATCAGTCATGACACCTGGGCTTGCTGTATTGAAGGACGCGGCGGCAATGGGTTTGACCACCACGCTCGAGAGTAGCGCGCAACTTGCTTCGGTGCCACCAGTGACATTAATGATCGGGCAGGTCCCGTGTCCGAAATGCGTTTCGAACCACTTGAAATGTACAGGATCAATGGGTTCTCCGGCCGTGATCAATAAGCGTATTGAAGAGAGGTCGGGTTGCAGTGCAATCTCGGCATGACTGGCATAGCCACGAATGAGCGTAGGCGAAGCACCATACACCGTCACGCCATAGCGCTCGATGAGTTTGCCCATGCGTGTCCAATCAGGATAGTCTGGCGCGCCGTCATACGTGACTAAGGTCGCGCCATTCAAAAGCGCCATCGTTGACACAAGCGGGCCCGCAATCCAACCCATGTCCGCCGGCCAGCACACAACATCGCCCTGTCGGATATCAAAGTGCACCAGTGAATCATGTGCCATTTTCAAGGGAAAGCCACCGTGCGTGTGAACCGGACCTTTGGGTTTGCCAGTTGTGCCCGAGGTGTAAATCACCATAAAGGGGTCATCTGGCGACATGCGCGCTGAGGGAGTCTGTTGCCCAGGGGTGCTGTTTGCAACGTGCGCCCAGCTGATATCACCCGCGCTTAAGGCTGGGCCCTCGGGTGAGTGCTTCCAGATGATTGTTTCAATCGTAGGCAATTGTTTGCACGCTGCTTCGATAATGGCTCGTGCATCAACAAAATTTCCACGACGGCTAAAGCCTGTTGAAGCAACCAGCATACGTGCCGTGCATGAGGATAGCCGCGCCACAATGGCATCGACACCAAAGCCGCTAAACAAGGGCACAACAATTGCGCCGAGGTACGATAGACCAAGAAGCGTCACGTTGGCTTCGATGCCATTTTCAATCAACAGACCGATACGATCGCCGCGTTTGACACCTAGCGAAGCCATGCCGGCAGCAAAATTTTGAACACGTATCTTGAGTTCGGCGAAGGTGACGGTTTCAGCTGCTATTTGCTCACGTTCGGCGATTAATGCCGCCTGCTGTGCGGTTGCCGGGTTGTCGGACCAGCGTAATACGGTATCCACCCAGTTGAGTTCGCCACCTGTAAACCAACGGGGAAACTCTACACCCTTTGAAGTGTCAATGTATTGCGTATAGTCTTTCGACCAGACGATGCCGCAGAACGCGTTGACTTCTTTCCAATATTGCGCGGGCTGCTCGATTGAAAAGCGGTAAAAGGCTTCGTAATCGGTAAAGCCCAAACGCTGCATCAAGCGCGCAATGTTTGAATCGGTTAGATCTTCTGCGCGCGGCTGCCAAGCTGCTATTTCATCGGTTGTCATGTCGTCTGAGTGTCTCAATTGATGGTGAGTCCACCATCAACAGTCAGAATGTGTCCTGTGGTTGACAAAGATTCGTCCGAGGCGAGGTATAACGCAGCATATGCAACGTCTTTCGGTGGAACAACACCAAACATTTGCCCAGATAAAAATTTTGATGTGACGCCATCGTCTTTCAGCAAGGTTAAAACCCGATCAGTTCCTGTGGCGCCCGGTGCAATGGCATTGATACGAACTTTTTGGGCTGCATATTCGACAGCCATTGACCGAGTGAGTGCGCTGATGGCTCCTTTTGCTGCTGTGTAGGCATCTTTTCTGTGCGTGCCAATCAACGCTACCACTGAGGTCATATTGATGACTGCACCACCGCCGCTTGCGATAATCGCCGGAATACCGTGCTGACAACCGAGCCAAGTGCCAAAAAGATCAAGTTGTATTTTTCGCCAAAATTCTTCGGTGGCACCCTCGGTGACTGCGCCATCTTTTACGGTTGAACCACCCGCATTGTTATGCAGAATATTTAATTTTCCGAAGGTGTCCATGCAACGTTTGACTGCGCTCTGGACTTGGTCTGATTGGGTGACGTCGGCTTCTATAAACAAGCATTCGCCGCCTTGTGCTTTAAGAAGTTTT
>JAIPCU010000115.1 GCA_021738045.1 Candidatus Methylopumilus sp.
ACCAAGTTAAGCTGTGGTTCTTGTCATTGCCCAATGAAGACATCGCTGTATCAAGGGTTGCTCGCCGTGTTTTGCAAGGTGGTCACAATATCCCTGAAGATGTAATTAGAAGACGCTTTAAATCAGGTCTAGAGAACTTCCATAAGCGTTACAGTAAAGCTGTTAACTCATGGGCGTTTTATGACAGTTCTGGCATGCACCCTAAGCTCATTGACTGGAGTAACAAATGAACACCAAAGACATTCGAACTTCCACAGATCCAGATTTGGCAGGATCATACGCGGCCATGGAACGTGCAGCTCGTTCAGCACAAGATCTAGCCATTAAAACTAACACGGGTATCGTTGTTGCTGTGGATGGCAAGAACGTTGAGTTGACAGCAGCTGATTTGATCAAGTTGCGTGATCAAGAAGCCCAGCAGTCAAATCACTGAGCTGAAATATGTCAATCAAATAGCCAGCTTAGTGCTGGTTTTTTTGTGCACCCTACTTTCACTTAAATGATAAGTAAATGATGCACACCTATCAAGCATCAGTTCGCGCGCAGGTCAAAGGCCGCAGCCAAGTGATCAAAACAGAAGTACGTGCCTTGAACGCACAGGAGGCGCGTTGGTTGCTATGGGCCCAATTCGGATTCCATAGTATTCAGGCAGGCCCAGTTTTGAGGAAATCGAACAAACAACCATAATTGCCAAGCAAACTCAATACTACCCAAGATTTATCTGATGAAAAAAATACTAACTCTAATAGCTCTAACAGTCTTTTTCTTCAGCTCGGCATACGCGCAAAGAATGTATGACAGCGGCGGGCGGCAAATTGGAAGAGTAGATAGCGAGCGGTATTACGATGGATCTGGCCGTCAAATTGGCAGAGTAGATGGATCCAGCATTTACGACGGTTCAGGTAGACAACTTGGACGTATAGATGGCGATCAGGTTTACAACTCTTCAGGCAGTCAAATCGGCCGTATTGATGGAGAGAGGCTTTACAGCGGCTCAGGTTCGCAAATGGGTCGGATTGATGGCGAACGCATTTACGATGGTTCTGGACGACAAATAGGTCGCGCAGACGGCTTACGCCGAATGCAGATGATCATTTATTTTTACTTTTTCATGTGAACACAATTGGTTAATCATTGACTAGTTATTAACTATACGATGCCACCTTCGCGCTGACTTTCTTTCTGGCCTACTTCCACTTAAATGATAAGTACATGATGCACAACTATTGAGCTTCAGTTAGTGCACATGTAAAGGCAACAACTAACAAATCCCTTACTACAACAAACCACTCTGCAGGATGAATTTCTGTCAGGTAACTTAACATGGCTACCATCTACCAAAAGTTAGCTGATTGCTTAACCAGGCAAGGTAAGCTATAACTCAGAAGATATCTACAAATGATTCAGTTGCACTTAGTAGTTTCTGTGTATTGATCTAAAACGTTGTTACCTGTATGCCGCGTGAAGCAAGAATAAGTCAGGTCTAAGTGTCGTCGCGGATGCCGTTGCGCAGGGTGCCAATGGCGTCCACCACAATCTCACACACGTCGCCGGGCTTCATGAAAATCTGAGGCGTACGTTTGTTGCCCACACCGCCAGGTGTACCGGTCACAATCACGTCGCCGGGCGACAGTGGAATGAAGGTGGAAATGTAGGCGATTTGGCGCGGGATGCTGTGGATCATTTTGTCTGTGGTGGTATCTTGCAAAACCTGACCATTTAGCACTGTTTGCAGACGCATCACTTGGGCGGGAGCAATCTCATCGCTGGTAACCATCCAGGGACCAAAGCCACCTGTTTTGTAGAAGTTTTTACCCGGTGTCCATTGCGAAGTCGCAACTTGCCAATCTCGCACAGATCCGTCGTTGTAACAGCTATAGCCGGCAATGTGGTTCCAGGCATCTTCTTCTTGGATACGGCGCCCACCCTTGCCAATGATCACGGCAATTTCTGCCTCGTAGTCCAACCGATGCGACTCGGGTGGACGCACGATGTCTTGACCGTGCGCGACTTGGGAATCGGATAAACGCAAGAAAATAACTGGAGTTTCTGTCACTTCCCGACCTGTTTCGAGTACATGCTCGGCATAGTTCAAACCGATGCAAAAAATCTGACCAGGGTTAGGAATGACGGGCAACAATTGCAACTTAGAAAACTTCAGCGTCGGCTTGTGCGTCTTGGACATGTCGGCCGCTGCTGCAAGCAGGTTTTGAGCAATCAAGGTTTTAAGGTCTGGAGCTTGTACTCCTAGCAGTGGGGTAAGGTTCAAGACATCGTCGCCATTAACGCTGCCATAAGACGGCACACCTTCGTTCAGGAAGCTAATTAGTTTCATGAGGGTCTTTCTTTTAAATGATGATGAGAGTCAGGGCATGCGAGCGCTGATGTCTTTGGCGGCACGGATGACGAGTTGAGCCAATTTATCCACGTCGATAACCCCCATGCGTTGCACCGAAGTAACCAGCGAGAGAGCGCCGGCGATGGTACCGTCGGCATGGTGCAGAGGCGCTGCCAACGCGGCCAGATTAGTTTCAAGCTCCCCAACTGACAAGTAATAACCGGCCTTTCGAATCTGGCTGTAGTAACGACGAAAGTCTGGCCACTCAGTGGGCAGACCAGCATCCGCAACCTCGTAAATATGTGCATCCAACAACTTATGCAAAGCCGTGGGCGTCCATCCTGCCAGAATCACTTTAGGCGCTCCGCCTTTGAACAGGGGTCGTGGACGTCCCCGCCCATAGCTAAGATTTGCCGGTGCCTGACTCAGCTCACGATGCGTGTCTAGCAACTGCTGGCCAAGCAGTGCGGAGACGACACAATCCAAGCCCGTCTGCGCAACCAACTCTTTCATGAAAGGAATCCCGTGTTGCAGAACAGGATCGGCTTGACGGATGTAATGGTCCAGCACGATGATGCGCGGCCCCAATGTGTATTGCGAATCTGCGCTGTGCTGTAGCAGGCCAGACTCTGTCAGCATCCTTACATAGCGGTAGCCAGTCGGCAGGGACACTTGCAGGGCTTCGCTGATGTCCTCAGCACTCCATTGCAAGCGCTGGTCAGAAAACAAATCCAGCACGCTAAGCATGCGGGACAGACTGGAATCGGCTTTATCGTTCATGCGCTCAATGTACTGGCTCAGACACATGGGGTAGGCACTGGCTGATCTCATCAAGTTCTGCCGCGCTGCGGGCTACGCCTGCAATGTAGCGATCAGGTCGCAGCATGACAGCCGACACTCCCTGCGCGTTCAACCAGGCAACGATATTCTGATCGGTAGCCTTGAGGACAGCCACGCTATGCGATTTCCAAAGTTTGAGCGTATCAGGGCTTACTTGAAGGAGCAATTCAGGCTCTCCCAGCACTGCAAAATTGAGTCCAATGGCCTGATCAAGCAATTGTCCATCCTGAAGCTGCGGCTGAGGAAATATTTGCGCGACAGGCGCAGCATCACCCAACCATACACCAGCACCTAAGCGGGGTGAAGGAAATTCAAAAATCGTGGGTTGTCCTGTCATAAATTTTGCATCTCGCTCGCGAGCAGCCTGCGGGTCGGTGGTCTGAATGATGTCGCCTAACTTCACCGCCAGTTCAATAAATGCATGCACATGGGGGGAGCGTTCGCTTTCATACGTTTCAAGCAAGTCGTCGCAGGCTCGGCCGCGCAAAACAGCCTCTAACTTCCAGGCTAGATTAGCCACATCGCGCACAGCGGCACACATGCCTTGACCCAAAAATGGTGGCGTCTGGTGCGCAGCATCGCCAGCTAGCAGTAACCTACCACGCCGCCAGCCCTGAGCGATGATGGAATGGAAGGTATAGATGACCGCTCGCTCGATGTCGGCCTGTGCGGGTGTAACCCAAGGGCCGACCAATTTCCAAAGCATTTCGGGTTTGACCATCTCGGCCGGGTCATCGCCCGGCATCAGCATGATTTCCCAGCGTCGTCGATTGCCCGTCACGTTGCAATAGGTCATAGGTCTGACAGGATCGCAGTGCTGCACCGTGTGATCGGGCAGGGACTGCACATCGGCTTTGAGGCGCACGTCAAACACAAGCCAAGGTTGATGAAGCCCTAAATCGGTCATGGGGGTGCCCATCACCTTGCGCACCAGCGAGCGAGCACCGTCACAACCGATCACGTAACGTGCTCGCACATTCATGAGTTCGCCGCTTTGCAGGTCTTTCACCTGCAGGGCTGCGCCTTGCTCGTCTTCGACAATCGATTCAACTTCGTGTTGTTTGCGCACTTGCACGCAGGCGAAGCGCATCACGCCTTGGCGCAGCACGCCTTCGAGTTCGGGCTGATGAAAATAATGGTTGGTAGCACAGCCGTGCGGGCCGCGCGCATTTGTTCCGCCCCGAATGAGCAAGGTTTCGCCCTGTGCATTATTGAAATGCATACCTGTGAGACCGGGCCGTGAGATGGTCTCAACTGCTGCACGAAGGCCAGCGGTTTCAAAAACCCGCATGACTTCTCCATCAAAGTGAATAGCGCGCGGCAAGGCATAGATATCAGCATCTTTTTCGATGACGACGGTAGAAAGACCGTATTGCCCCAACAAATTTGCCAACGTTGCGCCGGCTGGACCGTAGCCAATGATAGCTATATCAAACACAGTTTCGCTCATGCCGAATAACCCATCAGACGTTCCATGCTGGCTTGCCATTCAGCTCGGCTCTGGAATCTGGGGCGGCTACGCGCCAGTGTTTCGGCTTGAGCCATCACGATAACGTCACTCTGGTCCAAGTCAATCGGCTCGCGCAGGGGTTGTTCGCAATACCAAGGCATATCCATGAAAACTTCAAGACGGTTGCCTTCAGGGTCCCGAAAATAGATAGAAATTGCATTGCCATGTGTGGCACACACCAGATCCGTGACGCCGGGGTCGACCGTCACTCGGTTGCGTACTTCGCGCAGAGAAGCCAAGTCGGGTACACGCAACGAAATTTGATTGATCACGCTGAATCCCAGGTCAGTAGGACGACCTGTGGCCAACACGATCTGGTGATGCTCGGAAGGGTCACGACTCAAAAACATCAGCTGAACTGGGCCCAGGTCGCCACGGTCTGTCTCAAAAAAACACATGACGTCTTTGTAAAAACGCGCCATGCGTTCCAAGTCGCGTACATAAAACCCCATGTGACTGAACGTCAACGCGTTCCGTTGACCCAGAGGATTCGACATAAATAGCTCCTAAATTTGAAAAATTGAGCTTATTATATTGAATTGAATTCAATAAAAACTAATGGTTTATCCCATTATGATAATTTGATAATTTATTAAGAATACGCTGTGACCATGGGTCTTGACCTCAACCAACATTAGGAGACTACTTTCATGAACAGCATCACCCGTCGAATGGGATTTGCCGGCATCGCTTTGATTGCCATAACCGCTTTGACCGTACAGGCTCAGGATTACCCGAACAAGCCTATCAAAATCATTGCACCATTCCCTGTTGGCACAGGCCCAGATGCCAACACAAGGGAAATTGCGCTGGAGTTGACCAAAGTATTAGGGCAAACGGTGGTGGTGGAAAACCGTCCAGGTGCAGCCAACATGATTGGCATGGAAGTTGGCGCCAAGGCCGCCCCCGATGGCTATACTCTGGTCATGGGCTCCACCACTTCATTGTCAGTGGTTCCACACCTTTACAGCAAGGTGCCATACAAGGCGAGTGATTTCGTGCCCATCAGTGTCGTGGGATTACTCAATACAGCGCTTACAGCGCATCCCAACGTATCTGAGAAAAACGCCAAGGAATTGATTGAGCGCTTGAAAAAGCAACCCAACAGCTTGGTGGCCGCTACCTCTGGTGTAGGCAGTTATTCGCACCTTGCGGGTGAATGGTTTGCCGCCAATGCAGGCGTCAAAATCAACTTCGTCCCCTACAACACCACCAGTCCTTACACAGACCTCATAGCCGGACAGGTCAATGTGATCTTTGATGCTCTGCCTGCAGCCATCGGTAACGTGAAGGCAGGAAAGCTCAAAATCCTGGCTTTGACGGGCAAGTCACGCCACCCCAATTTCCCGGACGTGCCAACTTTCGCGGAAGCTGGTCTTCCTGACTACAGCCCTACCGCATGGATTGGGCTGTTTGCGCCTGCTGGCACGCCCGCTGCGGTTGTGTCAAAGTTATCCGATGCGATGCAAAAAGCTGCCGGGCAGAACCCGGAGTTGATGTCTAAATGGCGCTCTTACGGTGGTGATCTCAAAGCACAGACACCCGCAGAGTTCTCGGCATTTCTCAAATCAGACAACCAGCTCTGGGGTCAAGCGATCCGGGGTGCGGGCATAAAGCTAGACTGAGGAGTACGAGCATGACCACACGCCGACGTTTATTGCAATCTTCAGGCGCCCTGGCGCTGGCACCACTGGCCACCCTGGGCCAAACGCCCGCATGGCCCAGCAAGCCTGTGCGCCTGGTGGTGCCCTCTGCAGGAGGAAGCCCATGGGATCCGATCGCAAGGCACTTGGCTGAGCGTTTTTCCAAGGCCTTTGGACAGCCTTTTTTTGTTGAAAACCGGGGGGGTGGTACAGGCTTGATTGGTATGGACCAAGTCGCAAAGAGCATTGATGGACACACCTTGGGCGTGATGTTCATGCCGCATGCGGTACTTCCAGCGCTGATGCAGAAAATGCCTTATGACACATTAAAAGATTTGGTTCCGATCAGCCAGACTCAGTGGACTTACAACGTCTTGGTGTTGCGCAGTAATGTGACGGCTAACAATATGAATCAATTGGTAGAGTTAGTGAGAAAAAATCCCGGAAAACTAGTTTACAGCTCCGGGGGTACAGGCTCACCGGCACATTTGATGGGGGAATACTTTAAGCAATTGACGGGTACATTCATTTTGCATGTCCCTTATCGCGGACCCGTAGCCGCTTTGCAGGGTTTGATCGGTGATCAATCCGACTTGATGTTTGCCTCCTTGGCCTCAGCACTACCGCATATCCGAAGTGGTCGTCTGCGCGCTATTGCTGTCACCTCGACAGAGCGGTTGGATGTATTACCCGATACTCCCACTTTTGCACAAGAAGGCTTCTCAGGGTTTGATGTCCGTGACTGGGCGGGATTGGTCGGCCCGACATCGATGCCTGCAGGGGTTGTAGAGCGCCTAAATACTGAGGTTGCGTCTGCATTATCTGAGCCTGGGGTTGCACACCGTTTCTCGCAAATGGGGGTGTATGTTCACACCAACAAAGCCCGCGTGTTCGGTGATTGGATCCAACGCGAAATTCCCAAATGGGCGCAAGTGGTTCAAAAATCAAACATCAAGATGGAATGACATGCACACTACTGCCCCTCACTCCAATGCTATTCAGAGCGCGCTTTCCGCCGAGGAGGAGCGCAGGCAGGCACTCCTGACTGGGAACTGGCTGATGTTGGACAGGTTGCTTTCAGACGATCTAATTTATGTGCACTCCACCACGGTAAGAGACATCAAGGTCAGCCTGATGGCTAAATTGGCAAGCGGTGAACTTCAATATCTGCAGGTGAATTTTGAAGATCTAGATGCACATGTTGCAGGCAATTGTGTTGTCATCACAGGCCGGCTTTCTGCTGAAATCAGCAAGCAAGGTCAATCCAAGCACGTGCGAAGCTTGTTCATGACTGTTTGGAAACTGGTTGATACCGGTAGTACAGAACAGAAGTGGCAACTTACCGCACATCAAGGCACGGCTTTACCTGTTTAAAAAGTGATAACCACTCACACATGACCAACTTTATTTTCATTGTCGCCGATGACCTTGGTTACGCCGATTTAGGTTGCTATGGCGGACGTAATGCTGAATTCGGTCCCGTTTCTCCAGTGCTGGACCAACTTGCGTCCAACGGACAGCGGTACGAGAACGGCTACGCCAATTCCCCTGTATGTTCGCCTACGCGCTTTGCACTCATGACCGGTCGTTATCAGTACTGGGTTCGCGGTGCCAGCGAGGAGCCGATGTTGGGCAGCGCACGGGGTAATCCTGAAATTGGTTTGCATTCTGACTTGCCAACCTTGCCATCGATGCTCAAAGATGTGGGTTATCACACCGCTTTGATAGGCAAATGGCACCTTGGCTTTCGCCCGCATTTCGGGCCGGAAAAATCCGGCTACATGCATCACTTTGGACCAATGTCGGGTGGGGTGAGCTATTACGGTCACAACTCGCGCGGACCTGACTCCGACTTGGAACTGGATGGTGCGCCCTACGATGAGCCGGGTTACCTGACCGATCTCATCTCAAAACGTGCCGCGCAGTATGTACGCGACCGAGCCGCCAGCGGGCAGAAGTTTTTTCTGAGCTTGCATTACACCGCACCACATTGGCCTTGGGAAACACGGGCACAGGGGCGCATCGATCCGGACATCGTAAAGAACCTCTTTCATTTAGATGGCGGCAACGTGGAAACCTACCGCACCATGATCCGCGAAATGGACGAAGGCATTGGATGGGTAGTGGAAGCACTTCGCGACACGGGACAGCTTGACAACACGCTGATTATTTTCACCAGTGACAATGGTGGCGAACGGTTTTCCGACAACTGGCCGCTGGTCGGTGGCAAGATGGACCTCACGGAAGGTGGCATCCGAGTGCCATACATTGTGCACTGGCCCCATGGCATTCACAAACCAGGTTCGATGTGCGCACAGCACTGTATGACGATGGACTGGACTGTCACCGTTCTACAAATTGCAGGAGCGCATCCCCCTGCAGGGTACGTTCTTGATGGGCTTTCGATGGAGCCCACCTTTAAGGACTGTTCGCAGACATTTTCACGTCCTATGTTCTGGCGTATGAAACACAATACACAGCGAGCATATCGTGACGGTGATTGGAAGTACCTGAAAATCAATGAGCATGAGTATTTGTTCAACCTTAGCCAAGATGCCCGTGAACGGGCCAATCAATCACACCTTGATCCTCAGAAAATCAAATTAATGCGCACAATGTGGGAGAACTGGAATTTACAAATACCACCAGTTCCATCAGATGCAATAGTTCATCAAGCTTATAAATTAAGCGATATGCCGGGACGTTGAATACGATTTTGTAGTGAGCAATGATGGAGAAACTGGCACTTACGTCTTGATAAAGTAAATTTTTTAAAAACTACTTGATGTATCACTTCTAACCAAGATCCAATTTACGTTTTTATGGTGCGTAGTTGTCATCAAGTCACTCAACAGCCAGCTCGACTTTGCACCCTACGCGTGAGGCCAAAGTGATCAGCATATCGAGACTGAACTTTTCAGTCTTACCGCTCAATAGATCACTCACCCGGCTTTGAGCTACCCCAAAGCGCTCAGCAACTTGAGCTTGAGTCCAACCTTCTGATTGAACAATTAGGCGAACGTGGTCTATCAACT
>JAIPCU010000116.1 GCA_021738045.1 Candidatus Methylopumilus sp.
CTCAGGACAGCGAGATTGAATGAGCGGTCGTTGCCGCTCAGCGATGCAGAGGCGCCAGTTATTGATAACTATAGATAACGCCCACCTGCCCCGACTGCGACGGTAATCAGCCCAAGCACCAAGTTGATGAAAATCAACTTGCGGATGCTGAGCATTGCCTCGCCACCCTTAGGCCACTCTTTGGCAGCCACCGCGGCCTTAAGCTGCTTAAACGGCACGCCATAAATCATGCCAAAAATCGCGGCCATGATCACGGCAATCAGCACCATCATATGAACGTGCCAGCCTGCTTTGCCAAAGCTGCCGTGTAAAGAAATGAGCCAGATGCCCGTCACAAACAACAAGAAAATGGCAATTTTGACCCAGATAAAAAAGCGCGACATCACGCCGCACAATAAGGGCAGGCGCTGAGGCGGCTCAAGTAAAGTTGCCGCAGCTGGGCGCAGCGAAGAGTGCATCAAAAACATTCCGCCCACCCAGACAACCGCTGACAGGGTGTGCACCATAATTAATAAGGCAAATAGCATGATCTGGCTCCGGAGATAGGCACGGACATCTTAGCTGGGCTTTGTGCCACAAAAATACAAAGCCCTTCAAAACGACTGGATTTGCTCACAGTCGCGTTGGCGCCCTTAAAAACTATGTCAATGGCACACTGATGACCATCGGAACGTGACCAGTGACCGTCAGAAAACGCTCGAGCTCACCGTGCGGCAAGATCATGGTGGCCGTATTGATTAAAGGATGAGCCTGCACAGCTGGCGCATCCCACAAGGCTTGATCGATCACAAACTGCACGTTGTGAGCAGTATCGTTAACCAAACCTAACATCGTCACTGAGCCGGGCGTAACCCCCAAGTGCGTCAACAAACGCTCTGGCGAAGCAAAACTCAACCCCACCACCCCAAGCAGTGCACCCAGTTGCTTTAAGTTGACACTTAACGCACCCGGGATCGTGACCAAGAAATACTTCGAGCCCTTTTTGTCGCGCAAGAACAGATTTTTTGTTTTTGCACCTGGCAAGTCAAGGGCAAGCGACTCAGATTCGGCAACCGTCATCACCGCCCGATGCTCGTAACGCTCAAACACAAAACCGTGCAGGACTAAAAACTCCTCTAAGGTCATACTTTACTCACGTCTAAAACTCAACGAAAAAAGAGCCCTAGACAGGGCTCTTGAAGGGGCAATCATCGTTTTACCAAATGACTAGAGGCAACAAGCATGCTGATCGGTTTTAACTAGTCGGCTGGTTAAACCGGCTTAGACAACTGATCCAAAATAGCCGGATTTTCAAGTGTTGAAATATCTTGCGTAATGGCCTCGCCTGCTGCCACGACGCGCAACAATCGCCGCATGATTTTGCCTGAGCGTGTTTTGGGCAAGTTATCGCCAAAACGAATTTCTTTCGGTTTGGCAATTGGACCAATTTCTTTGGCCACCCAATCACGCAACTGCTTGCCCAACGCAATGGCCTCATCGCCTTCAGGGCGCGAGCGCTTCAACACCACAAAGGCAACAATTGCCTCGCCGGTTGTGGCATCTGGGCGCCCCACCACGGCAGCCTCAGCGACCATCTCGTGGGCAACCAAAGCAGACTCAACTTCCATTGTGCCCAAGCGATGACCAGAGACGTTGAGCACATCGTCAATGCGACCCATAATCCAGAAGCAGCCATCTTTGTCGCATTGCGCGCCATCGCCCGCTAGATAATAGCCACCCAACTCTGGCGGAAAATAGCTTTTCACGTAGCGCTCGGGGTCGCCCCAGATCCCACGAATCATCGACGGCCACGGGCGCTTGATGACCAAGAAGCCTCCCTGCCCTGCTGCGACATCGCTTCCCACTTCATCCACAATCGCCGCCGTGACCCCGGGCAAACGGGTTGTGCATGACCCAGGTTTTAACGGTGTGGCGCCTGGCATCGGCGTAATCATGTGCCCGCCAGTCTCGGTCTGCCACCAGGTATCAACGATTGGGCAGCGTCCGCCCCCAACATTGGTGTGATACCACATCCACGCTTCCGGGTTGATTGGCTCGCCGACAGACCCCAACAAGCGCAAGCTCGACAAATCAAAACTCTTTGGATGGACGGCAGCATCGGCGTCTGAGGTTTTGATCAACGAACGGATCGCCGTGGGTGCCGTATAGAAAATTGAAACTTTTTGATCTTGGATGGTTTTCCAGAAACGCCCCGCGTTTGGATAGGTGGGCACACCTTCAAACACAATTTGCGTCAACCCAGCGGCCAAGGGGCCGTAGGCAATGTACGTGTGCCCCGTGACCCAACCTACGTCAGCCGTACACCAAAAAATATCATTGGCTTTTGCATCAAACACCCATTGCATCGTGAGCTTGGCCCACAACAAGTAACCGCCAGACGAGTGCTGCACGCCTTTGGGTTTGCCGGTCGAACCTGAGGTGTACAAAATAAACAGGGGGTGCTCGGCACCAACAGCCACAGGTTCGCAGGTGGTAGCTTGTTTGTCAGCAACATCGTGAAACCACACATCACGCTTAGCATCCCAAGCGATTTTTCCGCCAGTGCGTTTGTATACGACGCAATGACGCACGGCCTCGCAACCACCCATCGCTAAGGCCTCGTCAACCGCAGGTTTCAGCGCGATCGCCTTGCCGCCTCGCATTTGTTCGTCGGCAGTGAGCACCAGGCTTGCACCGACGTCGGTGATACGCTCGTGCAGACTTTTAGCCGAGAAGCCGCCAAACACCACCGAGTGGGTGATGCCCAGGCGCGCACAGGCTTGCATTGCCACAACAGCTTCAATCGACATGGGCATGTAGATGATCGAGCGTTCGCCTTTTTTGTAGCCCAGTGCTTTGAGGCCGTTGGCTAATTGGCACACACGATCGTGTAACTGTTGGTAAGTAACTTTTTTAACAACGCCATCGTCGGATTCAAAAATAATCGCCACTTTGTTGGCATTGCCGTTTTTAAGATTGGCATCTAAGCAATTCGCCGAGACGTTGAGCTCGCCATCAGCAAACCACTCAAAGAACGGCGCACGCGACTCATCAAGCACCTTGGTAAACGGCTTAGTCCAGTGCAAATGTTCACGCGCCTGCTTGGCCCAAAAGACATCCGGATCGCGATCGGCAGCTTCGAGCAGTGCTTGATAGCTGGCTTGACCTGACACGTTGGCATGCAGGGCAAAGCCCTCGGGCGGTTGAAATACGCGCGTTTCAACTAGAGTAGATTCGATTGAGTTTGCCATACATGCAGTCTCCGTAATAACCAGGGTCAGTGTGTATTGATGATTTTCTGGGGTCTAAAAAATGACTGTTTGATGCGTATTTGCTGAGTGCAAATATGCCGCCTCAGGCTGTTAACGCAGCGATACCAGCCGAAGCGATCTCGGCATCTTCAGACGACTTCACGCCAGACACTCCTACCGCGCCAATGACCTGGCCATCGATCGTAATCGGCACACCGCCCTCGAGCATCCCTTGCAGGGTGGGTGCTGACAAAAATGCAGTACGGCCATTGTTAATGATGTCTTCGTAGACTTTAGTTTCGCGACGCGCCAACGCTGAGGTATGCGCTTTGGCTGGTGCGATGTGCGCCGACATGGGTGGTGCACCGTCTAAACGTTGTAAACCCAACAGATGGCCGCCATCGTCAACAACCGCAATGGTCACAGCCCAATTATTTTTGTTGGCGTGGGCTTTAGAGGCAGCCAAAATTTTAGAAACATCGGCATCTGTCAAGACAGCTTTGGTTTTCACAGAGAATCCTTAATTTGTTCAAGTGCAGTGGGGTCTTCTATTGTAGTGAGATCGCCAGGGTCGCGTCCTTCGCAAACCGCAACAATCGCACGACGCAAAACTTTACCAGAACGAGTCTTTGGCAAAGCCGTGACAAAACGTACTCTGGCGGGGCGCGCGACTGGCCCAAGTTGCTCGTCGACTAACCTCATAATATCGCCCTCGAGCTTTAACAGCGAGGCTGGCTGCGAAAATACACTGGCATCTTTGAGCACCGCAAAGCCGACAGCCACCTGCCCTTTAAGCTGATCTGCGATGCCCACCACCGCCGACTCGGCCACGGCGGCATGGCAGTTGATTGACTCTTCGATTTCTCGAGTCCCCAAACGATGACCCGCCACGTTAATCACATCATCGGTACGGCCTAAGATAAACCAGTAGCCATCCTCATCGGTTAAGCCCCAGTCAAAGGTTGAATACACCTGACGACCAGGCACCGAGCCAAAATACGTTTCAACAAAACGCGCATCATCGCCCCAGATTGTGGTCATCGCACCCGGTGGTAAGGGCGGCACAATGGCAACGACACCCTTTTGGTTGGGACCAAGATCTTCGCCAGTCTCTTCGTTCAGCACACGAACGTCAAAGCCGTACACCGGAAACGACGGACTACCAAATTTTGTTGGCACATCTGCAATACCGGGCTGCGCTGCCAAAATTGGCCAACCTGTTTCAGTTTGCCAATAGTTATCAATAATCGGCCGGCCTAGCCCTGCTGAAATCCATTGCGCGGTCGGCTCGTCTAACGGCTCACCGGCCAGATACAGCGCACGCAAGGTCGACAGGTCGTATTTCTTCAGCAAAGCCTCGTCATGTTTTTTTAGCACCCGAATCGCAGTCGGGGCAGAAAACATGGTGTTGACTTTAAAGCGTTCAACTAGGCTCCATAAGATACCGCCATCGGGGCGCACTGGGGTACCTTCGTACAGAATGGTGGTCTGGCCAGCAATCAAAGGGCCATACACAATGTACGAGTGGCCAACTACCCAGCCAATGTCGCTGGTGCACAGGTAGGTATCGCCCGGCTTGCCGTTAAAAATACGTTGCATCGACGAAGCAAGGGCGACGGCATAGCCACCGGTGTCGCGTTGCACACCCTTGGGTTTGCCAGTGGTACCCGATGTGTACAACACATAACTGGGTTCTGACGACTCAAGCCAAGTCACAGGCACCACCGCCCCATCATATTGGCGTCTAAGGCTCGCGTAATCAAGGTCTCGGCCCGCAACTGGCTCAAAGGCAAACAAACCGCGATTGACCACCAAAACTTTTTCAGGCGGAAGCTGTGACAGCGCAATCGCCTTGTCGAGTAAGGGCTTGTAGGGCGTCACTTTGCCGCCTCGCGAGCCGGCGTCGGCACACACGATCACTTTGGGTGAGGCGTCATCAATACGCTGCGCCAAGTTCACTGAGGCAAAGCCGCCAAAGACCACCGAGTGAATCGCCCCCAACCTTGCACAGGCCAGCATGGCAAAAACAGCTTCGGGGACCATTGGCATATAAATCAAGACTCGGTCGCCTCGCCCCACGCCTTGTGCCTGCAACATCGCCGCAACGGCGTTCACTTCGCGATAGAGGTCTCGTCGGCTGTAGGTCGTTTCTTGATCGACCTCGGTCGACACCCAAATTAACGCCGGATCATCGGCCTGCGAATCTAGCCAGCGATCGACCGCGTTAAAACACAAGTTGGTATGACCGCCAACAAACCACTTGGCAAATGGAGGTTTGCTGTAATCCAGCACCTCAGTAAAGGGGGTTTCCCAGTGAATCCCTGCCGCTTCTTCGCGCCAGAAAGTATCTTTTTGCTGAATCGAACGTTGATGGGTCGCCTGGATTGGGTTCATAGTCGGTCTCTCGAGTACTTTTTTTAGCAAAGATCGCTTTTTGTAATACTATTGTGACAGGTAAACCTTGCACGAGGCTTTCCGCCGCTGCAATATCAGGCGTCAGGTGTTGGATGTTCTTTCAATTACCGGCCTCACTATTTTGACTTGCGTCCTCTTTTTAGGCCTTCGGTCAGTTTTTCTGCCCCTCGTTCGCAACCGTTACGATGCCAAACATCACTCTTGCCACCTCTGCGCCTTGCCTCTTTGCCTACTGGGTTCGCCTAGTGCTGCTCGCAGGCGCGTGCGTGCTCACCGCTGCATTAAGCGGTTGCGCAGGTACCAAAAGTGACGAGGGCTCAGGCCTGAACTCTTCATCTGTCGACTGGCGAAACTCCGCAGATCCTATCGGTTCGTTTTTGGCACGCTCTAAAAATGGCGCAGGGTTGATCGCGGGCGACATCAACCACCCGCTCGCGCGCCAGGCGCTAACGCAACTCGGGATTCGGTATCGCTGGGGCGGCAAATCACCCGAAACAGGTTTTGATTGCAGCGGGCTCGTGCTGTACTCGGCGCAACAATCGCTGGGCCTGAAACTGCCACCGCGTTCTTACGAGATCGCCATGTTTGGCATCGATGTGCCGCGCAATAATCTACAAGTGGGTGATTTAGTATTTTTTAATACGCTGGGGCGTCGTAACTCGCACGTTGGCGTGTACTTAGGCGATGATCAGTTTGTGCATTCACCCTCTGCAGGTGGTGTCGTCAGAATCGAAGACATGAAGATGGCCTACTGGACCAAGCGTTATAACGGCGCGCGCCGCTTATAGAAAACAGCGCACGCCGCCCTAGGCTCAAGCCCTCTTCTGTGATGACTGCCCTGTGAGTTGGCAAGCGCCTTGCTGACACAAACCACACTGCTCAAGCGCCTGCTGCATCGAGCACACCGAGCGTCGACAAGCGACCACCTGCACCCCCCCTTTTTGAGCCGCATTTCTGAACGTTTTCATGACGTTATGACCTAAAAAATCGGTTAGCAAAATCACCACCTGAGTGCCGCTCGGAATCTGCGGCGCCTTTTTTTGGTGTGCTGGGTCGCGCCCAGTGATGTGATGCGTGATGGCAATGTTGTGTTCGCGTAACAGGCTGGGGATATTGCCGAGTCGATCGGCACCGACCACAACTGCGCTCAAGGCTGGGTTCATAGCTGCTCCAATAAAAAGATGAACAGCCTAAATGATAATGATTCTTATTTATAATACAAGAGTAATAATACTTATTCTCATTTAAAGCAAAAATTTAAATGATTTATATCCGGAAATTTACCTATGTTTCAGTCAAATAATAGTTATTTTTCTTGTTTATTTTCAACGAGTTCCCGAATTTTACTTTCGCTTAATTCAGGGGTCAGCATGGCGATTAAGGTATACACATAGTCGCGTAAAAACACACCTGACTTGAGCGCAATGCGGGTTGTTTGCACCCCAAAGAGGTGTCCGGCAGGGATACTGACCAAGTTGGTGTCACGCAGCGGCTCATAGGCGACGCCTGCGATGATCCCGATCCCTAAGCCGACATCGACATAGGTTTTAATCACGTCAGCATCAATCGCCTCAAGAACAATATCTGGGCGAAGCCCCTTCTCTTCAAATGCACGATCGACCGAGCGTCGTCCTGAAAAAGCGCGATCATAGGTGACCACGGGGTAACGAGCCACATCCTCTAGGGCCAACGCAAAGCCCTTTTTACGCGCAAGCGCCGCCAAGGGGTGTTCAGGACGCACCACCACGGTGTGCTCCCAGGTATAACAAGGCAAAGTTTCAAGCCCGGGGGTCAATGCCAGCGACTCGGTGGCAATCGCCAGATCTGCCTGTTCATGCAACACCATCTGCGCCAACTGTGGCGGGCTGCCCTCAGCCAAAGACAGGTGAACTTTAGGAAATTGTTTACGAAACGCGGGGATAATTTTAGGCAACACGTAGCGCGCCTGCGTATGCGTACAAGCAATCACCAGGCTGCCCTCGTCGCGCTGCGCAAATTCATCACTCACTTTTTTGAGATTCTCGATCTCGCGCATAATGCGCTCGACCACCTGCGCCACCGCCGCGCCGGGCTTGGTCAGACCTTTAATGCGTTTGCCGTGCCTCTCAAAAATCTGCACACCAAGTTCATCTTCAAACTCGAGGATCGCCTTACTGACACCGGGCTGTGAAGTAAACAGACTGCGCGCGGCTTCGGTCAGATTGAAGTCACGGCGGATAGTTTCTCGAACAAAACGAAACTGTTGCAAATTCATAAAAGTCCTGTGAACCACGTGAGTGTGAAGCCGAACAAGCCTGAACTTTGTCAACCTGGCGTCCGACGAATACGGACTGGTCGTCGCAGGCGGTTCAAACAAAAGCGCGTGGAGGTCATCAGCGCACCAAACAAATACGATTATAAGTAATATAGAAACCAATTTTAAATAACTTTTTAGAATAAGCTTCTATGATGTTTCGAACTTGCGAGATAATCACTTAACTTTTTTCACGTGCATAGGTTGCCCCATGGATTTCAGCGTCAGCATTTCAGCGAGCCCTCATCAAACTAAAACCCCAGCGATCGCAGTCGGTGTCTTTGCCGATGGGGTATTAAGCGTTGCGGCCGATGCCATGGATCGCGCCTGCAGCGGCGTTATACGGGCCGTCGTCAAAGCAGAGTTCACAGGCCGGGCTGGCTCAACCTTAGTGTTACGTCACCTTGACGGTGTCGCCGCACCCCGCATCGTCTTAGTCGGGCTTGGGAAACAAGCCGAGTACACCCCGCGAGTGCACGCACGCGGCGAACAAGCCTTTGCGGCGTATTGTGTGCAAGCACGTCTGATTGAAGCGACCTCGACACTGGCCGCGATTGACTGCCCCACTGCCCCACTGCGCGATCGCGCGCGCGCGGCCGCGGCGGCCTGCGGCGAGGCAACCTACCACTACGATGCTAGCTTTGGTAAACCTGACCTGAACGCCCGCCCCAAGCTTAAAAAACTGACGCTGCAGTTTGCAAACCCAGCAGATAAAGCGGCCGCCACGCTCGGCCTGACCGAAGGTGGCGCGCTTGCCCACGGGATGTCGCTGGCCCGCACCCTCGGCAACTTGCCTGGCAATATTTGTACCCCGACCTACTTAGGTGAGCAAGCGAAAGCCTTGGGTAAAGAGTTCAAAAGCCTCAGCGTCAAAGTGCTAGATCGTAAGCAAATCGAAGCCCTCAAAATGGGTTCGTTTTTATCTGTCGCACGCGGCTCTGTCGAAGAGCCTCGCTTTATCGTGCTGCACTACAAAGGCAAACCTGTCGCAGCAAAACGCGGCGCCAAAGCGCCTGCAGGCCCCATCGTTTTAGTTGGCAAAGGGATTACGTTTGACTCGGGCGGCATCTCGCTCAAGCCGGCCGCCACCATGGATGAGATGAAGTTCGACATGTGCGGGGCCGCAAGCGTCTTAGGCACCTTGCGCGCGGTTGCTGAAATTGGCCTGCCAGGCGAAATCATCGGCCTGATCCCCACCTGCGAAAACATGCCAAGCGGTTCGGCCAACAAACCTGGTGATGTGGTGACCAGTATGTCTGGCCAGACTATTGAAATCCTCAACACCGACGCCGAAGGCCGTTTGATTTTATGTGACGCCTTGACGTACGCCGAGCGCTTTAAACCCTCGGCTGTGATTGACATTGCAACGTTAAGGGGTGCCTGCGTGGTCGCGTTAGGCAAGGTCAATACGG
>JAIPCU010000117.1 GCA_021738045.1 Candidatus Methylopumilus sp.
CCAGAGGTGGGTAAGCAGACACTAATCAATTTTAAAGAGTTTGTGGTTCGACTGTGTGCGAGCGAACAAAGAGTATTTTGGGTGCGCGGTGATCAGTGGATTGTTCAGCATCTACCTTTTTTGTTGCAGATCCCACACTTCTTTGAGCAGCCAGATGGCGGTCGTATCTGGAAACTTGAAACCGATGCCGCATTTAAGGCTAAGCTCTGCAAACAAACACAATAACCAAAGCTTAATAATCGAAGCTGAATAACTAAAATCGAATAACCAGAGCAGAATAACTCACGGATATTCCTCTCTCCCGGAGACTAGTGCATGACAACCGAAGAAAAAAAACCAAAAATTAAAACCCCCGAGTCGTTGCGTAGTGCACGCTGGTTTGCCCCCGATGATTTGCGGTCGTTTGGGCATCGTTCGCGCGCCATGCAAATGGGTTATGGCCCCGAAGACTGGGCCGGTAAGCCAGTGGTCGGCATTATCAATACTTGGTCTGATATCAACCCTTGCCACAGTCATTTCAAGCAACGCGTTGACGACGTGAAGCGCGGTGTATTGCAAGCGGGCGGATTTCCGATTGAATTGCCCGCCCAGTCGTTGGCCGAGCAGTATGTCAAGCCCACCACCATGCTGTATCGCAACTTGCTGGCAATGGACGTGGAAGAGCTCTTGCGCTGTCACCCGATCGACGGTGCGGTGCTGATGGGCGGGTGCGACAAGACAACACCTGCGTTACTGATGGGCGCAACGAGTGCCGGCTTGCCCATGATCTACGTACCTGCTGGCCCGATGTTACGTGGCAACTGGCAAGGTAAAACGCTTGGCTCTGGCTCTGATGCCTGGAAATTTTGGGACGATCGCCGCGCAGGGCTGATTAATCAAACCCAGTGGCTTGAGATCGAAGGCGGTATCGCTCGCAGCCATGGCACTTGTATGACCATGGGTACGGCAAGCACCATGACGGCTATCGCTGAAGCGCTTGGCATGACTTTGCCAGGTTTCTCCTCCATCCCAGCGCCTGATTCAAACCATATGCGCATGAGCGCTGAGTCGGGCCGTCGCATTGTCGACATGATCTGGGAAGACCTGACGCCAAACAAAATTCAAACCCATGCCGCCTTTGAAAATGCGATCGTGGTTGCGATGGCGATGGGTTGCTCGACCAATGCGATTATTCATGTGATTGCGCAAGCTAAGCGCGCTGGTCATGACATTAGCCTTGATGATTTTGATCGCTTTAGCCGGATTGTGCCTGTGATCGCCAACGTGCGTCCGAGTGGCGAACAGTATCTGATGGAAGACTTCTTCTATGCCGGTGGTTTGCCTGGCCTGATGACGCGTATCCCACAGCACCTGCATCTGGATGCACTGACCGTCACCGGCAAGACTCTGGGTGAAAATATTGCGGGTGCAGGCGTGTACAACGATGACGTGATTCGCCCCGTTGATAATCCTATTTATGCCGAAGGTGCGCTGGCGGTGCTCAAAGGTAATTTGGCCCCCGATGGCTGCGTGATAAAGCCTAGCGCTTGTCCCGCGCATTTGCATCGTCATACAGGCCCCGCTTTGGTGTTTGACGACTATCCTTCTATGAAAGCCGTGATTGATAGCGATGACCTTGATGTGACTGCCGACCATGTGTTGATTTTGCGTAATGCTGGCCCTCAAGGCGGCCCTGGGATGCCCGAGTGGGGTATGTTGCCCATGCCTAAAAAATTGCTTAAACAAGGTGTACGAGATATGTTGCGCATGTCAGACGCGCGCATGAGTGGCACAAGTTATGGCGCTTGCGTCCTGCACATTTCGCCCGAGTCGTATGTGGGTGGCCCGTTAGCGTTAGTCAAAAACGGCGACATGATTTCGGTTGATGTACCGGCCCGCACGATTAATCTCGAGATCTCTGACGAAGAGATGGCGGCGCGTAAGGCGGCCTGGAAAGCGCCTGCACCGCGCTACGAGCGTGGTTATGGTTGGATGTTCTCGAAGCATATTCAACAGGCTAATGAGGGCTGTGATTTTGATTTCTTGCGCACCGATTTTGGTGCGCCCGTGTCTGAACCTGATATTTATTAAGCGAGATTCACGATGAGCACTCTTAAGCCAGACACCCGCGAAAAACTGCTGGGTATCAGCACGGCCACCTTAGCAACCTGCCTATTTAAGCGTGGCTTGCGCAATCAGTTTATTCAGGGCGTGCAGCGTTTATCAAAAGCAAACAAAAATATGGTGGGCGAGGCCTATACGCTGCGCTATATTCCTGCGCGCGAAGATCTCAACACCATGGAGGTCTTTAAAGACCGTAGTCATCCGCAGCGCAAAGGCATCAACGAATGCCCAGCAGGTGCCGTGTTTGTGATTGATAGTCGCAAAGACGCGCGCGCCGCTTCAGCTGGCGGTATCTTGGTTGGACGTTTGATGGCTCGAGGCGTAGCTGGTGTTGTCACCGACGGTGGCTTTCGTGACTCGGCTGAAATTGCAGAGCTTGGAATCCCCGCTTATCATCAACGCCCCTCAGCGCCCACCAATCTGACGTTACATCACGCGATTGATGTCAATGTGCCAATCGCTTGTGGCGACGCGCCGGTGTTTCCGGGTGACGTGATAGTTGGTGATGCCGATGGCGTGATTGTGTTGCCGGCACACTTGGCCGATGAGTTGGCAGCCGAGGCGTTTGAAATGACGATTTTTGAAGACTTTGCAACAGAAGAGGTGAGGGGTGGACGTTCGATCATGGGCTTGTATCCCAATACCGACCCGCAAACCACTGTTGACTTTCAGGCCTGGCGTAAAAAGACCGGCCGTTGAAGAAGAAGGGGGGTGGGGTGAACGACGGGGCTCGAACCCGCGACAACCAGAATCACAATCTGGGACTCTACCAACTGAGCTACGTCCACCACAGAGCGAAGATTTTAGCATGTTTGTTCTCAGTTTGCCCCCTCTGCGGGGCCTCATGTTTTTACTGTAAGCCTATTCAATGACCGAATTGCACCCCCTTCTCTCAGAATACTGGCCGCACGTCTTGTTTGTGGTGTCGGGGGTAGCGGGCACAGCCGCTGCGGTGCACGCAGCCATGACCAAGCAAGATGTGCGTGCTGCAGTCGCCTGGGTAGGCGTGGCATTGTTTTCGCCTATTTTCGGAGCGATGCTGTACTTGGTTGCCGGCATCAATCGTGTGCGCAAGCAGCGAATTACGCAGCCGCGGACCGGTACGATTTACGCTGAGGATGTGATTGAACGGGTAGTGGTGCAAGATGTCAGTGCTGCGGCAGGTGCGCAATTTTCGACCCTTAAAGTATTAGGTGATCACGTCAGTCATTTCAAGGTGTTGAACTTCAATGAGATTCAGACGCTACGTGGCGGAGACCAAACGTATCCCGCGATGCTGGCAGCGATTCGTCTTGCCACCCAGTCAATTGCCTTGCAGAGTTATATCTTTGATCACGACGTACTGGGTGCCGAGTTTGCTCAAGCGCTGATCGACGCGCAGGCGCGTGGTGTGCAGGTCAGAGTATTAATTGATGCGGTTGGATCGAAGTATTCGCGCCCGCCAATTATTAATATGTTGCTCAAAGGCGGAGTGAAAGCCGCGCTTTTTATGCGCCCCTTGTTTGGTTTGCGTCTGGCGTATGCCAACCTGCGCAGCCATCGTAAATTGCTGGTGATCGACGGCGTGCATGGTTTTACCGGCGGCATGAATATTCGAGCAGGATTTTTGACCGCGGTAGCCAAAGCAGACGTCACACACGATACGCATTTTGAACTGAAGGGCCCAATTGTGCATCAGTTGATTATCAGCTTTGCGCATGACTGGCAGTTCACCACACAAGAAAAACTCACCGGCCCCGAGTGGTTTGCCCCCGCTTTAAGCCAACTCACCGAGCGAGGGATACCGATGCGTTGTGTCGCCTCGGGCCCAGATAGCACCTTGGGTAGTACGCACAACATGTTGTTGGGCGCATTGTCGGTCGCGCAGCATCATGTGCGTATTCAGTCACCTTATTTTTTGCCCGACCTCGTGTTGATTGCGGCGCTGTCGACAGCCGCGCGCAGAGGGATTGTGGTGGATATTGTTGTGCCGGGCGCTAACAATTTGAAGCTGGTCAATGCGGCGATGATGGCGCAGCTTGATCAGTTGATTTTGACTGGATGCCGAATCTGGCAAGCACAAGGTAATTTTGATCACTCTAAGTTGTGCACGGTAGATGGAGGGTGGTCTTACGTTGGTTCGTCGAATATTGACCCGCGCAGTCTACGCTTAAATTTTGAGCTTGACCTTGAGGTGTACGACCGTAGTTTTGCTGCAGAGCTTGAGACCCAAATCGACACCGTCATCGCACAGGCAGAGCGAATCACGATTCGTACGTTGCGACGCCAGCCGTTTTGGTTACGGCTGCGTAATAAGGTGGCGTGGTTAGCATCACCTTATTTGTAGAGGTTTGTCGGGTCGCGCTTAAGGCTTGCTGAACAGGGTTTTCATTGAGCCCAAACGCGAAAACGTCGACGCCACCTATAATGAGCCTGGCCGATAGGGTTGCGTCTTGAGTGAAGAGGCAATATCCGGTGCGGTATGTTTGAGCGTTGGAAGTTAAGCGTTAAGTTTAGTCAGTCTTTACCTTTTCAATAACATTAAGCAAACATCATGCAGACTCTCTCTTTAAAGTTTTCGGCCGCGTCTCGCGCGCTCTTTGTGGCGCTGTCGCTGAGCGTGGTGTGCGCAAGCAGCTTGGCACAGACTAAACCGCCAGGCGCGTTTGCGACCGTCAACGGCGTTCCTGTGCCGCAGTCTTTGATTGATACAAATGTGAAGGTCAATGTGGCTCAGGGGCAAAAGGATTCGCCCGAGTTACGTCAGGTGATTCAAGACGAACTGGTCAATCGCGAAATTCTTGCGCAAGAGTCGGCCAGGCTCGGCCTCGATAAAACCAATGAGGCGCAAGCACAGTGGGCGCAAGTGCGTCAGACCTTTTTGGTTGAGCTTTTGCTTAATGATTACATGGCACGTAACCCCATCCCTGAGGCCACGCTCAAGACCGAGTACGAGCGGCAGATGGCCTTGATGAAAGACCAACAGCAATATCGTCTGAGCCTCATCGTGACCTCAACTGAAGAGCAGGCCAAGGCAGTATTGGCGCGGTTGCGCAAGGGCGAAGCGTTTGCAAAACTTGCTACCGAGACGTCTCTTGATCCCAGCAAAAAAGATGGCGGCAATGTTGGCTGGGTGGTCCCTGCCCAGATTTTGCCAGCAATCTCAAACGTGATGGTGAACTTAGCAAAAGGCGCTTTAGCGGCTGCGCCGATCCAAACCCCAGCAGGCTGGAATATCCTCAAACTTGAAGAAACCCGCCCGTTTAAAGCGCCTACCTTTGACGAAGCCAAAAATGATATCCGGCAAATGCTGGTGCAAAAGCAGCGGTTTGACTACGTGAAAAAACTGCGCGAAAACGCCAAGGTTGTGCAGTAACGGCGGCAGATTTGGTGCTGCCGACTGGAGTCGAACCAGTGACCCACGCCTTAGAAGGGCGTTGCTCTATCCAACTGAGCTACGGCAACACGCGCCAAGAGTTTAACCGAATCAGTTAAAGAGCTATGTCGCAACTGTTTGTGGTGCATCCTGATAACCCTCAGCTCCGCTTGCTCAAGCAGGCGGCGCAGCTATTACAAGAGGGCGGTTTGGTGGCGGTACCCACTGACTCAAGCTATGCTGTGGTTGCTCGCCTAGACGATAAGGGGGCGGCAGACGCCTTGCGTAAGTTGCGTGGGCTTGATGATCGCCATCATCTGACCATTCTCTGTCGCGATCTGGCTGAAATTAGTCAATTTGCGCGCGTCGATAATGCTCAGTATCGTCTGCTTAAACTGGCTACCCCAGGGCCTTGGACTTTTATCCTTGAGGCGTCACGTGAGGTGCCTCGCCGCGTATCGCATCGGTCGCGTAAAACGATCGGGATTCGAGTGCCTGCACATCCGGTTACGCTTGCGTTGCTCGAACACGCGCAATCCCCGCTCTTGTCGACCACCTTGATCCCTGAAGGTGAACAGCTCGCACTGAATGACCCCACCGAGATTCGCGAGCGCTATCAACATGTTTTGGCGGCCGTAATCGACGCGGGCGCCTGTGCACTTGATGCGACTACGGTAATTGACTTAACGACCTCAATCCCCGAGGTGCTGCGGCGGGGACGTGGCGATCCAAGGATGTTGGGACTTGATTAAAAATTTTTCGGGAGCAGTTGCGCGACGCAGAATAAGCGCCGTTTTGCTTCGCTTGAATGGGCGCTTGCTGATAATTAAACGGTGTCGTAGGCGAGATGCGCTCTTGAGTGGTCATAAACCTCTACAATCGATGCATGAAAGATCTGCTTGACACCCTGACGCTTTATGCTTTCCCCGTGCTCTTGGCGATCACCTTGCACGAGGCCGCGCACGGCTATGTCGCCAAACTTTTTGGTGATCCAACGGCTTCCCTGGCCGGGCGTGTCAGCCTAAATCCCATTCGTCATATTGATCCGATTGGCACAATTGCGGTGCCGGTTGGTATTTTGGCCATGTCCAGCCTCTTTGGCGGTGGTTTTTTGTTTGGCTGGGCCAAACCTGTGCCGGTCGATTTTGGTCGACTGCGGCGCCCCAAACAAGACATGCTCTGGGTGGCTTTGGCCGGGCCCGCTGCTAATCTATTGATGGCGATTTTATGGACGATCAGCCTGCGTTTGTTATTCGAGGCGGGCGAGCGAAGTGGCTTTTGGTTTGAAATGACGCGGGTGGGTATCCATATCAACTTAGTGCTTATGGCCTTGAATTTATTGCCTATTTTGCCCTTAGACGGGGGGCGGGTGTTGTTTAGTCTGCTACCAAATCGCCTGGCTTGGCAATATGGCCGTATTGAGCCCTACGGCATGTTGATTGTGATTGGGTTGCTGGCGACTGGGGTGCTGAGCGCAGTCCTGAATCCATTGGTCGCGTTAGGCGAGCAAGTTATGCGTCTTTTTTTATAGATCGCCTCGCAATCCGGTAAACTGTTGCTCTAACTTCGTATAGGTGCTTTTGCGCCTTGACTCGCCTTCTGGATCCATTCATGGCCACGATCTCGACTTCTAAAGTACCCCAATTCATGGGCAGCATGGTTGCCTTGGTTACGCCGATGCACCCTGATGGCAGCATCGACTATAAAAGCTTCAAAGCACTGATTGACTGGCATGCCCAAGAGGGCACCGATGCGCTTGTGATTGTCGGTACCTCTGGCGAGTCGCCGACAGTCAATGTCGATGAGCACGCTGAGTTGATTCGCGTAGCGGTTGAGCACTCTGCAGGGCGGATTCCCGTCATTGCAGGCGTGGGCGCAAATTCAACCAGCGAGGCAATTCATCTGTCCGAGCACGCCAAAAAAGTCGGTGCGCATGCCGGGCTATCGGTGGTGCCCTACTACAACAAGCCCTCCCAAGAGGGCATGTACCAACATTTCAAAGCCGTGCAAGAGGCGGTTGATCTGCCTACGATTTTGTACAACGTGCCGGGCCGCACGGTCGCTGATCTGGCGCACGACACTGTGCTGCGTTTGGCGCAGGTGCCAGGCGTGATCGGGATTAAAGATGCGACGGGTGATATTGGCCGTGGCGCGTTGCTGATTCGTGATTTGCCCTCTGACTTTTTGGTGCTAAGTGGCGACGATGCGACTGCGGCTGCGTTGATTTTGCTAGGTGGTCGCGGCAATATCTCTGTCACCGCCAATATTGCACCACGTGCCATGCACGAGATGTGTAGTGCCGCACTGAAAGGCGATGTGTCGACCGTCAAGCGCTTAAATAATCTATTGGGCCCTTTGAACAAGTTATTGTTCGTTGAAGGCAACCCTGTTCCAGTCAAGTGGGCGTTGGCTCAGATGGGACGTATTCCTTCTGGGATTCGCTTGCCTCTGTTTCAACTTAGCGCTCAATTTCAGGCTCCCTTGCGAGCTGCAATGTCAGAGGCGGGGTTGCTTTAAATGAAAAGTTTGTTTAACAAAAAGTGCGGTGTAGTGTCCGCCCTAATTGCTACGTTGTTGTTGTTAAGTGGTTGCAACAGTTTGCGGTCTGTCATGAGCGGCGATGACGCGATTGATTACAAGAGCGTGGTTCGCACCGACCCGCTCAGCATCCCTCCTGACCTGACACAGGCTGCAAACGATCCGCGTTACCGCTCGCCTGCAACAGGCACCACAACCTTCTCGCAATATCAGCAGGCACAAGCTGGCGGTCGGGGCGTGCCCAATTCCGCTCAGTCGGGTGTGCTTCCAACCCGCAGTGACATGCGTGTGATGCGCGATGGTGAGCTGCGTTGGCTGTCGACTGATATGTCGCCCGAAAAAGTGTTTTCGATGACAGCCGACTTTTGGACTGACGCTGGGTTTTCGCTTGATGTCACTGACCCCAAGGCGGGTTTGATTGTGACGAACTGGGCTGAAAATCGAGCAAAAATCCCAGAGAGCTGGCTGCGGCAAGCTTTGGGCTCTTTGCTTGACAGCCTGTACGATAGCGGCACACGTGATAAGTTTCGCACGCGTATCGAACGCGTAGGCTCGCGCACCGAGGTCTATATATCGCATCGCCACATGCAAGAAGTCGCGCGAATTAATGCTGCTGACGTCGACGTGAGGTGGATGAATGCTAAAGAAGATCCAGGCTTAAACGCAGCGATGTTGGCTAGGCTGATGGTGTATTTGGGTGAAGATGTTGATGGCGCACGTAAAAAAATGGCGCAAACAACTCCTGGCGCACAAGAGCCTAAAGTCAGCGCGCCTTCTGGTGATAAGGCCATGTTGGTCGTTGCAGAACCCTTTGACCGCGCTTGGCGTCGTGTTGGTGTAGCGCTTGATTCTGGTGGTTTCACTGTAGACGATCGTGATCGTTCGACTGGAGAGTTCTTCGTGCGCTACGTCGACACCGATACAGGCGAAAAGCGTGAAGAGCCGAGCTTGTTTAGTCGACTGTTTGGTGGCAAAGATCCGGGCAAAGCGCCTACGCTGCGTATTCGTCTGGTTCAGCAAGGTAACCAGACACAAATTACGGTGCTTGATGCGCAAGGCGTGCGTGACACTAGCCCAACGGCACAGCGCTTGCTGAGCGTGTTGAGCGGCAAGATGTAAGTTAATTCTTAGGTAAGAAAAAAACGACGGCTTCGACCGTCGTTTTTTTTTGGTTTGCAGGAGCAAAACCCATGCTAGGTGGCGTTACAAGATCGAAATAAATTGAACAGCGACTTCAAATCACTGTATCGACGAATCGCTCCCAAGCGGGAAGTTTAATGCGAACAGGCGACGCACCTTTT
>JAIPCU010000118.1 GCA_021738045.1 Candidatus Methylopumilus sp.
ACGGTGGCTGGCGGCACTTTAACGGTAGCAGGCGACTCACCCACCGGCACAGGTGAAGTGTACGTGGCGCCTGCGGGTGCGCTGACTGGCACGGGCACGATTGCCGGCAATGTCGTCGTGAGCGGTGTGATTAATCCCGGTAATTCACCGGGCTATTTGTCTTTCACCCAAGACTTAACGCTGAACTCTGGAGCGAGTTACCAACAAGATATCGCAGGCACAATGCAGGCAAGTAGAAGCTCGCCGGTGGGTGCTTCAGGCTATTACTCCTTTGTCAGCGTGGGTGGTCAGTTAGTGATTAATTCGGATACCACGCTCACGCCACTCTTATCCAATCTGTTTAATACAAGTGAAGTGGGCTATGGCAGCAGTATGTATGTGCCGGTGTTGGGCGACAGGTTTCGCATCATCACTGCAGGTGGTATCACGGGACGCTTTACTACGCTGACCCAACCTGCAGAGCTAAGCAGCGGCACTCAGTTCATCGCGTTTTATAACGTCAACAGCAGTAATAGCCTCGATCTTGTCACGGTGCCGACTTCGTACAGCACGAACTTGTCATCGAATACAACCAACGCCAAGTCTGTGGCGGGTGTTCTAGATCAGTTGTTGGGTGTGAATAAAGCAGGCACGGCGTCGTCCGCGAAAGACTCATTGCTTTACGCCGTAGCGGGTCAAACCGCAGCAAGCTTGCCTAGCTTTGCACAGGCGCTCGCGGGTGAGATTCACGCAGCCTCTGTCGCTACCCTGCCCCAAATTGCGCAACGCGTGCAGCAAGCGGTGTTGGCTCGCTTGGGTGACTATCCGATGGCACCTAGCCAGATCAATCCTGCACTGAACAACGCACTATTGACAGGCGGTATCAGCGCAACAAACACTTCTGGGCTGCCCACTGCAAGCATGAGTACAAACCCAGCGGTCAACCCAAGTGCCGTGAATGTAACGAGCGCAGCGGTAGCAGATGGCCGTGCTTGGGGTGAGATCGCCTATCAACGCGCTGAGCGCGCAAGCAACAGCGCGGGTAACGGGTTCAACAGCAATCTGTACCAAATCGTCACGGGTGTGGATGCGTACTCAGATGCAGAGTTGGGCTTAAAACTTGGCGGCGGTATCGCGTTATCCAACACTTCCGTTTCGGCCAACGGTGGCAACAGTACGATCCAGCAAGGCTCGCTCTTTGCCTACGGCAAAATGTCTGTGCTGCAAGACTATGTGTTGGATGGCATGGCAAGCGTGGGGTTGAGTTCAACCAATCTGTCGCGTAATGACCCAACCGGCTACACGGGCGGGTTTAGCAGCAAAGCCGTGCTGGGTAATGATGCGCTGGTGAGCATTGGTCTTAGCCGTGCTTTTGAATATAACGATGTGCGCGTGACACCCTATGCACGACTGACCTATCAGTACGTTGGTCAAAATTCGTACGACGAAGGCAGTGGCGCTGCAGCACTGAACATCGCTCGCTTTAGCGGTAGTGCCGTGCGGGGCGTGATCGGTGTGGCAGCTGGGTCGTTGAACAAAGACCCGCTTAAAGATGACTTTACCTACCGCGCAAACATTGCAGTGGGCGCTGACACTTCGGGCTTATTAAACCCAACGCTCAACACCACGCTTGGTGGTTATTCAAGCAGCGTGACGACAGCGACCGCAGGCTCTGCCTTTGTGCAAGTGGGCTTGTATGGAACGGTCAAGATTGCCGACAATGCTTATGCGTATGCGGGCGTGTCGGGTGAAGCCAGATCGGGACAGACGCTTTACGGTGGCAGTGTGGGTTTGCGGATGGCGTTTTAAGCAAACAGTGAGTCATCACCGGTCAGGCAGAACGCAGGTGCTTCGAGACGTCAGCCTCGCTCGAAGTTGCCGTGAACGTGCCTCCGCGCCCTGACCTTTTCTGAAACTCCAGAGAACGATTGCCAACTACAGGATGACAACACAACCCTATCTCTTAACTAACCGCGAGTCATATATCCACTTTCGGATCTTGATGGCTTTTATCTGAACAGATTGAGGATGCGCAGGATTAATCAGGATGTTTTGTTCTTCAGGTACAGCGATAGATGGAACCAGCAGGATCGCAGACGTTTTGTCGCGTATCCAAGTATTCCCGAGTTCCATACTTGCTCTTCCAGCAGGCAACGCGTCCCAGCCAATTGGCGCAGTCGATAGGTCGATGACCGTTCTCGCCGCCCAAACATCATCAGGAATATCAATTTGAATCAAATATCTGTTTAAGGGCAAAACGGCTGCATTGAAGTGCACGAGAGTTTCTAGACAAGCTAACGCCCTAGAGGTAGCTGAGTAGATGAGTGCCGTGCCTTTGCTATTCCACCGGCCGCCGGTAGATTTTGCCCCTGCCCCAGTCATATCGTCGGATTCGTATTCAGGGGTATCCGCTGCTATGCGCCAAACGATCATGCGTAAGCGCCTGACTGCATTTGAGATATCAGACCAGAAACTATTGTCTGGCCTTCAAAAGTATCCATGTACGTAGCCGGTGAAACATTACCTAGCGCGGGCAAAGGTTGCTCAAGCCATTGGGATACCCAGTGTGCAGCATCGAAATGCTCATCGGATCCCGATTCAATCATGATGCTTTCGACTTGCCCAATCAGCTTCTGCAACCCGATCATGCGCTCGGAATGTTCACGCGTTAGAGATTGTCGATTAGAAATCTTACGATTCGTTGTGGATTTTGGAAACGCCAACAAGGTCACAATTCGCTCTTGTGTAACCCCCATGACTTTTGCTGTCCTCACGATCGACTGTGCGGGCACTCCTTTGCGGATCAGGTTTACCCGATCGGTAGCACTTGCCGAGTAAATCGATAAAAACTTTCCTCGGCTTTCTGACGTCTTAGCTTTTAGTGCGCGTCCAGCTGTACTTGCGATAGAGATAGATTTTTTACGGGATTTAGTTTTGGCGTTCGTAGCCGCAATTTGAACTGCCATTTAATACTCCATTGAATAAAAAAAAGTATTCATTTGAGTAATTTACATTATTTATCGAAGCGTGTAAATAACATTTAGGCGAGCACTGACAACAGAGATCCAATGTGGCCTCCCAAATCACGTAGCAATCGGCAACTCGTCCCATTGCGTCGTGAACCGAGGTGAACGATTTTTTGAACGCATCGCCCAGCGCTTTTCAGTTCCATTTGCACCGGTTGTCACAGTGTCTCGCCCGAACTGCGCATTAATCGCATCCATGGCAGCCATTAAATTTGCTGATTGTGCACGCTGCAAGGGGTCATCAAAGAGCGTCTGCTTGCGCTTAGTTTTGTCAGAAATCAGCGTCAACATGATTCCTGCCTTTTTACTTTTTATATTGGTAGCCCAGCATAAAGATTAGGCCAAGACCGAGGATAGCTGCTTGGGTCAGCAGTCGCGTGTCGTCGGTTGGCTCTTGCAGCGGCATGCGCAACAGCTTACGTGTCTTGGCATCTGAAAGTTGTGCGCGAATTGAAATATCGGCGTGAGCGATTTTTAACTGACGAAGCGACTCGATGATGTGGTATTACGTGTGCTTCTCGGCTAGGGCGCATGTCACTCCGATGACTCGTGGCGCCAGATAGACCCAAGCAACAGCAAACGGTTCGCCGTTGCGGCAATATAGTCTTTTCCAGAAGGTGACTTGTTTGTTGTCTGACTGTAGTTTTTCAGAAACGCGAGCCGATGGTACTAGTTTGCTGCACTCGATCAGCTGCATTTCAGGATTAATACCCCTGGCGACTAACTCATCAAAGAAACCGTGTAGTTCGACGAGATCATGCTTAACCGGACGTGCAGTGACGAAGGTTCCTTTTCCTTGGCGACGAACTAGTAGGCTTTCAGATACGAGTGTGAATCACAGCTTGTCTGGCGGTGATGCGCGTGACACCATATTTCTGAGCAAGCTCTTGCTCGGTTGCGATGACTGAACTAGCACGTTCGGCGCCTGATGGTTACACCATCATGCTCGTTGCATAAGGCACGCTGGTATTTAATTTGGCGCTGTTTGCCAACCTCGGTTATGACTCGTTGAAAGATTTTGCCCCGATCCTGTTGTTAGGGGGGGTCTAACACGTCCAAGCGATGAAACCTCAGCCTAGGAGGGGTGCCCCTTGTAGCAGTGCGAATCCGCTAACTGCCCAAAAGATCCGTTTCAGCGCTTAGAGCGCAGTCGTTGTAAATTTTCTACACATCTAAGCAATGATTAAATTTTAGTTGACATGTTGCTTTTTTCTATCTAAGCTACGCTCAGATTGTATCTAATCATTGCTCAGATACATTCTATCTATCTCAACTAAATGAATAAATGAGGGCTTTATCATGTGTCTTATTCGCTTACTCACTGCAACACTGATTTTGAGTTCAATTGTGCCAACCGTAGCTGCGGCTGCCGAAGCTGCTACATCGGTGCGCGTCGAAGTGACTGGTCTAAGAAATACGACGGGCCAGGTCGGCTGCCTATTATTTAATGCCCCCGAAGGTTTTCCCGAGGATCATGCTCGGGCGTATCGCGAGGTGGCTGCACCCATCAAGGGTGCGCAAGCCAGCTGCGACTTCAAAGATACGCCTCCTGGCACCTACGCATTGATTGTCCTACACGACGAAAACATGAACGGTAAGATGGACAAAAACTTTTTGGGAATCCCGACCGAAGGGTACGTGGCGTCAAATAACGTGCGACCTGCCATGTCGGCTCCAAAATTCAAAGAGAGTTCTTTTTCTGTAAAGGCCGGTGTCGATACGATCATCAACGCAAAAGTCGGGTACTGAACCATGAACACTTTGAAAGGTAAAACGGCCCTCGTTACCGGCGCATCAGCCGGGATCGGTGAGGCGATTGCACGTAAGCTAGCCGCAGAAGGGGTCAATCTTGTTTTAGTGGCTCGATCGCAGGCCAAGCTCGAACAGCTCGCCAGTGAGCTTGGCAAAACGTATGCTGTACGCTGCGTGCCACTTGTCGCAGATCTAAGCCAGCCTAATTGCGGCTCGAGCCTTCTGCAGGCGGTGCAGGGTGCAAGCGCGCAGATCGATATCTTAGTGAACAACGCGGGGTTTGGCACTTACGGGCCCTTTGAGACCATTTCGCCAGAAACCGAGCAAGACGAAATCGCAGTCAACATTGCAGCGGTTGTCGATCTCGCCCATGCTTTTTTACCCGATATGTTGCGCCGGGGCTCGGGCGTTATTCTCAACGTGGCCTCTACAGCGTCCTTTCAGCCGGTTCCTTATCTAGCAGTCTACGCCGCCACCAAAGCGTTTGTCCTAAGCTTTAGCGAGGCGCTTTGGGCCGAGTATCGAGACCGTGGCATTCGCGTGGTTGCACTGTGTCCGAGTGCGGTCGATACCGGCTTTATTAGCGGCCTCGGTGATGAAACCGTGCGCGGCACCGCAGTATTTTCAAAAACGCTTCGTCCCGAGCATGTTGCTGAACAAGCCCTCGTTGCCCTTCACAAAAACGACGCAATCCATATCGTCGGAATAAAAAATTGGCTGATGGCCCAGTCGCTGCGCTTTGCGCCTAGAGCGATGGTCGCAAGCGCGGGCGCAAAAATGATGCGTCCTGCGTCTGTTAACAAGTAAGCTTCAAAATTGACACACGCTGATGGCAACTATGCAACCAACTGAAAAGACAACATATCATCACGGTGATCTGCGAAGAACGTTGCTGAACGTAAGCGTCGACATGATCGATCGCAAAGGGATTGAAGCGCTCAATTTGCGAGAATTGGCGATATTGGCTGGTGTCTCTTCTGGCGCGCCCTATCATCATTTCGCCAATAGAGCTCAGCTGCTGAGTGCCATTGCGCAAGAAGGTTTTGAATTACTTGTCGCCAGCATGTCAGAGCAGCGCGACTTGGCGCCCAACTCGTCAAGCGCCCGCCTTGAAGCACTTGGCAATGCCTATGTCTTATTTGCCACGTCTCACCGCGGTCACTTCCGCGTGATGTTTCGTGTCGACTCAACAGCGAGTGCAGTGCCTGAGTTGTCGCTTGTGGCAGGCAAGGCATTTCAGATGTTAAACGACGCGATTACAGAGTGTCAGCGAGCGGGCACTGCGCCCTCGGGTGATCCGCAACCGTTGGTGGTCCACGCATGGGCAACCGTGCATGGGCTCGCGACGCTTTTGGTTGATGGCGGTCTCACAAACATTGCCATTGCACCAGAAGATCTAGTACCGATGCTTGCTCGTTTGACCAGTCAACTGTTCGATGCTCTTGCAAAACAAACTGCGCAGGCAAACGATGTCTCGCAGTGAACTCACTTTAAATGAAACTTTGAAAAAAACTTATGACGATCGATCCCGAACTAACGTTTCGTATTTGCAATGCTGTGGCGCTGTTGGCCTGGCTAGCGCTCGCAGCATCACCAGCCAAAGCGCGCTGGGCGCCCAGCGTTTGGCGCGTGACTGGCCGCATACTGCCCCTACTCTTCGCGCTAGTCTATGGGGCTCTTTTGCTATCGGCCGAGCCCACTGGCGGTAGTTTCAATTCGCTTGCGGGGGTGCAACAGATCTTCAGTTCACCCCATGCCCTGACTGCTGGTTGGCTGCACTATTTGGCGTTTGACCTGTTTGTCGGCGCATGGATCGCTCAGCGCGCTGACACTTTGCAGTTGCCGCATTGGCAGGTGGTGCCCATACTCGCGCTGACCTTTCTGTTTGGGCCACTGGGCTACGCGGCCTTCATCTGCTTGCGTGCGGTGCGTCGCCCGCAGTCGTTGCGACTTCATGGGTAAACGGTAAGCCCTATTCTCTCATCCATACTTTGATTTAATTACTCAAGGACCTGTCCTCTATGAACACCTCCGCGATCAATCGATCTTTATTAGCGCCAATGCCTATTCTCAACGAAGCTTTAGCACGCCAACGCGCACTGACAATTTGGGCGCTCGTTCTTTTGGTCGCGATGGTGCCAACGGCCTTGGCGCTTATGTTCGACACACGAGAGATCCGCGGGGTGAATGTTTGGATCAAGCCGCTTAAGTTCATGCTTTCAGTTGCGCTTTTCAGTTTTAGCACTGCCTGGTTCATTGGGCTATTGCCTGAAGAACGACGCCACACACCAGCGATTCGGTTCGTTGTCACCAGCATCTTGTGGGTGGGGGTGCTTGAGATCAGTTACATCACTTGGCAATCGGCACTCGGTCAAGCATCGCATTACAACCTGACCGACCCGTTACACATTGCCTTGTACGCACTCATGGGGGTGGGTGCCTGCATACTCACTGCAACACAGGGCGTGTTGGCGGTGCAGATCTCTCGCTATGGCCGCAAAGATATGGACCCTGCTTGGCGTATGGCGGTCGTGCGTGGACTTTGGTTGACACTCGTATTGGGCGCAAGTGTTGGCCTTCTCTTGAGCGGCAGACCGCCTCCAAACGGTGAAGGCTTGCCGGTATTCGGATGGCATGCGGTCGCAGACCTGCGCCCCGCGCACTTTCTTGGTATGCATGCACAGCAATTTCTGCCGCTGTTAGGCTTACTGTTAATGGGCTGGCCTGAGTTGCGTGCACGTCGAGCGTTAAACTTGGGGGTCGGCGTGTACGTGCTGTGTTGGCTGGGCTTGACCGCGATGGGGTTACGAGCCAGTTAGTTGGGGCCCTAGACTTCTCCTCAGCCCTTTGGCTGTGAGTTTGCTAATGGATACAACCAAGGAATGTGTTTGAAAACGACTGATTGGCCAAGGGTCACTTTGTTTTTTGATGGCAAGTGCCCCTTGTGTCAGGCAGAGATCGTTATTCGACAGCACCACCATCGGTATACGTTCAAGCTGAGGCTGAAAGACGCGCTCATACGACACATAAAAGTTGATAAATAAACAGCAGATACTACCCGTCGTCAGGTTGTCGAGCGTTGGGCTTTAAGTTTTTTTAAGCGATATATGTTGCCGTGCCTAGATTGGCTCGAGAACGTGTCAACTATCCCACCCTAAAGGACGGAGCTTGCAAAGCAGTCAAATGGTAGCTATCATTGATAGATATCATTTATACTAAGGGGAAAATCATGGATACCGCGCGCATTTTTCAATCAGGTCGCAGCCAGGCAATCAGATTGCCCAAAGAGTACCGTTTTACAGGCACCGAAGTAAAAGTTAAGCATGTTGGCAACGCGGTTTTATTGATGCCTTCAGATCAACCCTGGGGCCTCCTACCGACCGCACTGTCTTTGTTTGAGCCCGGCTTTACGCTTGAAAGATCTCAGCCAGATGAGCAAGTCAGAGAAACTCTGTTGCCATGATTTTGCTCGACACCAATATTTGTATTTACATCATTAACCAAAGACCTGCTCAGGTGATTGAGAAGTTTCAAAAATATCGCGCTGGGGATCTGGGTGTCTCATCAGTTGTCGCCGCTGAACTTGCGTACGGCGTGGCCAAGAGCGGATCACAAAAAAACCGCGACGCCTTAGAAATGTTTTTGGCGCCCTTTGAAATTTTGCCCTTTGATGAGAAGAGCGTCTGGGCCTACGGTGAATTACGCAGTCATCTAGAAAAACGTGGCGAATCGATCGGCTCTCTTGACACACTCATTGCCGCGCATGCCTTAAGTCTAGATGCTCTTTTAATTACAAATAATGTAAAAGAGTTTTCTAAAGTGCCAAAACTTAAGCTTGATAACTGGATTTCCTAGCCCCTTGCACCCTTCGATCATTACTTTACAAAATGAAGTTTAAAAAAATCGCCATCCTCTCGCTACTGTTGTTTTGTATGCCCGCGGGAAACGCTCAAATTCTTGATGTCTTTCGAGGTCATATTCAAGATATCAAATCACGTTTCGGCGATCATCAAAAAATTGATGGCCAAATTCAAAAAAATGGAATGATCGATACAACGGCTAAGGGACAAGACTTCATTCACAACTCGTCTGGTACTTGGTCGCTCGTGAGAGTCGGTCAGCAGTTGTATCTTCAGTCGGGCGAAGACTTTCGCTCAAGTCCAGGCCCGGATTATCACGTCTATGTGAGCGATGGCGCTGCCATTAAAGATAACGATGAATTTAGTAGTAAGCAGGTCGAAGTCGGGCGTTTGATAAAACCCAATGGCGCAAGCTATTACCTTTTGAAAACGGAGGATGTGAAAGACGTTGCGAGTGTCCTCATCTGGTGTAAAAAGTTTAAAGAGTACATTGGCTCAGCGGATTTGACCGCCGTCAAGTAATGGTTCGATCTAGGTGCCTGGATTTGCCCCCGTATTACAGGACCACGGGTATCAGTTAATTAATTGACTGCCTTTCACGAAACATCCTCGGTGAAAGATATTTCAAAGCACTGTGAGGATGTTTTTGATTGTAATGCTCAAACCAAGTTTTCAACCC